>CALVIJ010000054.1 GCA_944329505.1 uncultured Bacilli bacterium
TCCAAAATTCTTTCTAAATAAATTTTACCATATTATGGCTCTTTTTATTTAGTGTGAACTTTAAAGGTATTATAATCGTGATAATCTTCTTTTTATTGTTTGATATTATTTATCAAAATCATCTAAAAAATCATCAATAGTTAAAATTTGTTTATCAATTTGATCTAAAGAAATTTGTTTTTCTTCTTTTGTTACTTTTGTTTCTTCTTGGGTAACAGAGGCTTGTTCTAAATCTTGAGCTTTGATTAAATCTGTTTCAATGAAAACTTTTTTGATTTTATCTTTAGTTATATTAGAACCTGTTTGATAGCGGTCACATATTGGAAATTCAGATGATTTATGGTAGGTTATTTCATCAGTTAAAATACCTATTTCTGTTTTACTATTAATGATTAATACTGATACTAATTTATAAGGATTTGTTTTAACATCTCTTATAGCTAAAAGTCCTTTACGAGCTCTTGTCATTACATCAAACTCACTTAATTTTACACGTTTTCCAGTTCCTTTATTTGTAAGGAATAAAGCATATTCATTTTGACCATTATCTGTAAAGCTTTGTCCACTTATAACATAATCATCTTTTAGGTTGATTGATTTTACACCACTACCTCTTAAACCCGTGACTGGAATTTCACTAGTTAAATATCTAAGTCCATAACCATTATATGTGGATACTAATACTTCGTTTTTAGCTTTAACTACTGATACAACTTTATCTTTAGGTTTTAGTTTCATCAAGTTTACTGGTTTAGAGTATCTTTGAACTTTTAAATCATTAATATTAGTTTGTTTAACCATACCATTTTTAGTAAATGATAAGAAGTTTACATTTTCTTTAAAGTCTTTAGTTAGGTAAGATGAAATAATGTCTTCATCACTACTAGTTTTGATAATGTTACTAATATGTTTGCCCATATCTTTCCATTTTAAATCAGGTAGTTCATAAACTGGAACGTAAAGGAAATTTCCTAAAGATGTGAATAATAGTAAAGTATCCATTGTACCCGCTTCATAGACTGCTGTTTTATAGTCTTTGTCTTTTAAGCCGGTTTCATCATTATTTGAAGCAGCATAACTTCTTAGTGATACACGTTTAACATAGCCTTCATTTGTTACAACTACGATACAATCTTCTTTTGGAATTAATGAGGCTGTATCAATTTTAATTTCAGTAACTTCATCTTTGATTTCAGTTTTTCTTGGAGTTGCATACTCTTTTTTGATCATTCTAAGTTCGGTTTTCATAACGTGTTTCATAGCTTCTTCATTTTCTAGAATCTGTGTCCAGATGGCTATTTCTTTTTTCTTTTCTGCCATTTCTCTTTCAAGTTCAGTAACATCGGTGTTTGTCAATTTATATAATTGTAAATTTACAATAGCTTCGGCTTGTTCTTTTGTAAAGTCAAATTCTGTTTGTAAGTTTTCTATAGCGTTCGCTTTATTTTTAGAAGCTCTAATTACTTTAATTACTTCATCTAAGATAGATAAAGCTTTAATTAATCCCTCTAAAATATGCATTCTAGCTTTAGCTACTTTTAAATCAAATTCAGTTCTTTTTGTTATTACTTCTTTTTGATGAGCAATATAGGCATCTAGGATTTGTAATATTCCTAAAACCATTGGTCTACGGTTTACGATTGCGACCATATTGTAGCTATAAGAAATCATCATATCTGTATTTTTTAGTAAATAATTTATGATTAAATCTTCATTGGCATCTTTCTTTAGGTCAATAGCTATTTGCAAGCCATTTCTATCGGTTTCATCTCTGACTTCTGATATTCCCTCAACTTTTTTTTCGATTCTTATTTCATCGATTTTTTTGACTAAGGCAGCCTTATTTACTTCATAAGGTATTTCAGATATAATTATTTGTCTTTTAGATTTTGGTCCAGTTATTTCATATTTACATCTGACATTTATTTTTCCTTTACCTGTTTCAAAGGCATCTTTTATACCTTTTAAGCCCTCGGCTACTCCTCCAGTTGGAAAGTCTGGTCCTTTAACAATATCTAAGATGGTATCTAGCTTGCAGTTTGGACTATCGATTCTTTTAATTGTCGCATCTATTATTTCTCCTAAGTTATGCGGTGGGATGTTTGTAGCATATCCAGCAGATATTCCTGTTGCTCCATTTACAAGTAGATTTGGGAATTTAGCTGGTAAGACAGTTGGTTCTAATAAAGTATCATCATAGTTTAAACTCATTAAAACTGTATCTTTGTTTATGTCTTTTAAAAGTTCACCAGCGACTTTAGAGAGTCTTGCTTCAGTATAACGCATGGCAGCGGCGCCATCACCATCCATGGAACCGTTGTTACCTTGCATTTCAACATAGCACAAATTATTTTTCCACCACTGACTCATTCTGACTAAGGCATCATAAATACTTGAATCCCCATGTGGGTGGTAGTAACCCATGATATTTCCGACAGCTTTGGCTGATTTTTTTGTTGGTTTGTCATATGTATTACCATCTTTATACATTCCATATAAAATACGTCTTTGAACCGGTTTTAGTCCATCTCTGACGTCTGGGAGTGCTCTATCTTGAATGATAGCTTTCGCATATCTACTAAAGTTGTCACCCATGATGTATTCTAATGAGTAATCATATATTCTCTTTACTGCTTCTTCCACTTATTTCACCTACTTTGCATAATTGTCTGCGAGTGTGAATTCAACGTTTTCTTCTATCCACTCTTTACGAGGTTCAACCTTGTCACCCATCAAGACACTGACTCTTCTTTCAGCTAGGGCAGCATCTGTTAGGTTTACTTTAATTAAACTACGTTTATTTGGATCCATGGTTGTTTCCCATAATTGTTCGGCATTCATTTCACCTAAACCTTTATATCTTTGTTTTTCTAATTTTACTTTATTATTTTTTCTTATTTCTTCGGCTCCCTCATCATCCCAAGCATAGCCATATATTTTATTACCATTTTTTAAGGCATATAGAGGAGGCATAGCAATATATAAATGTCCATTTTCGATTAATGGCTTCATAAATCTATAGAAGAAAGTTAAAAGTAATATGGCAATGTGCGCTCCATCATCATCGGCATCAGTCATGATGATAACTTTGTCATAGTTACAATCTTCGATTTTGAAATCACTACCAATTCCAGCTCCAATTGTTTGAATCATGGTATTTATTTCATTGTTGGCTAAAACATCGGTTAAAGAGGCTTTTTCTGTGTTGATAACTTTACCTCTTAAAGGTAATATAGCTTGGAATTTTCTATCTCTACCTTGTTTAGCTGAACCACCAGCTGAGTCTCCCTCGACTAAGAATAGTTCGTTTATTTTTGAATTTTTAGATTGAGCCGGTGTGAATTTATCACTGATAGATTTTTCTTTTCTATTTTTTCCTTTACCGTTTCTCGCTTCATCTCTAGCTTTTCGAGCTGATTCTCTAACTTGTTTTGATTTAACCATTTTTTCTAATATTTTAGTGGCTATTTCTTTATTTTCTTCTAGGAAAAATTGGAGATTTTCGGTTGTGATACTATCAACTACTGTTCTAGCAGATGGTGTTCCTAATTTTCCTTTGGTTTGTCCCTCAAATTGTAATAATTTTTCTGGGATTTGCAAACTTATAATAGCGGTTAAACCCTCTCTAGTATCAGGACCTTCAAAGTTTTTATCTTTAGCTTTTAAGTAACCATTATTTCTAGCATAGTCATTAAACACTCTAGTGATTGCAGTTTTGAATCCGACTTCGTGAGTACCACCATCAGATGTTTTAACATTATTTACAAATGAGATAATATTTTCAGAATAACTTTCAGTATATTGGAATGCTACTTCGACATTAATTCCATCTTTTATTCCTTGAAAGTCGTAAGGTTTATGAAGTACTTTTTTATCCGTGTTTAAGTATTCAGCAAAAGAATTTAATCCCTTTTCATAATGATATGATTCTTTTCTATCAGTAGCTTCATCATAAACATCGATTGTTAAATTTTTAAGTAAGAAAGCACTTTCCTGCATTCTTTCACATATTGTGGAGAAAGAAAATGTCGTAGTAGAAAAAATTTCTTCATCAGGCATGAATCTAACTTTAACACCTGTTTTATTAGTTTTGCCTATTTTCTTTAAATTTTTATCTAAATGTCCGCCGTTTTTAAAACTTATAAAATACTCTTCGCCATCTCTTTTGATGGTAACTTCCATCCATTTACTTAAGGCATTAACAACAGAAGCTCCAACACCATGAAGACCACCAGATACTTTATAACCTGATGTTTCAAATTTTCCACCGGCATGAAGAACTGTGTAGATGACTTCTGGAGTTGATTTACCACTTTCATGCATTCCAGTTGGAATACCTCTACCAAAGTCTTCGACACTGACACTTCCATCTTTATGAATTGTGATATTTATCCTATCACCATAACCGTTAATGGCTTCATCGATACTGTTATCGACAATTTCCCATACAAGATGGTGAAGTCCCCTTTTATCAGTTGAACCGATATACATACCAGGCCTTTTTCTAACAGCTTCTAACCCCTCTAAAATTTTTATTGAGTGCTCATCATATTTTGCCATATCATCACCATTAGAATTATAACAAAAAAACCTTAAAAAAACAAACAAAAACGTCAAATTAATGTGAAGTGTAAAGCATAAAAAAGAAACTTATGTTTTGTTTTTCGAGATATAAAACTTGACTTGAAAAAAACTTAATTTTATGTTATTATGTATATAGATGAGAGAAATCTCATAAAATAAAAAAGGGAACATTCAGTTTTGTCTTGTTGAATGTCTACCCATTTATGAATAATGTTAGACATTTAATTCTTTATGAATTAAGTGTCATTTTTTTATAGCTATTACCAAGCAGGTAAGGAGCGATAAAATGATAGTAACATACCTTAGAACTCTTAGTACAAAAGTTCTTTTAGTCATTATTATCAAACCTCCTCTCTATTAAGATTAGAGGTAGACACTCAACAACTGATATTCCCTATATACATTATATAATATAACGAATAGTTATACAAATGAATTGTAACAATTTCTTTTTTAGCATGCTCCAGTGGTGACGAACTTATATTATCTTTAATTATGTCAAACATTAATTTTTTTCCATTCAATTTAAATCTTAAATTTTTAAAACCGTCAGTAATCTGGCAGTTTTATTCTTTTAAAAGAGTTTCTAACGAAACAATATTATATCCTTTAGATGTTATGTAATTTAAAATAATTTCAAGTTCACTATTTAAGGCTTTTGTAACATCTAAAGAAATAATCGCACCTGGTAATAATTCTTTTTTAATATTGAGAAGTGGTTTGTTTTTTATAATTATACTCGGCATTATAGTTATTGAATCTTGAATTCTACATATTCTCAGCGTTTTTTTATTGGGCTTTTCAGTATAACAATAGTTGTATATTTGAGGCCCGATGTTTGTTATAATTGTTTTCATCCAAACAAAGTCACTATCTTCATAGTCTTCATTATTACTTAGGTTGCCTACTGTGTGTCCATCTTGAACTAAATTGATAATTTGATTATGATGTTTTTCTAAATATTTACTTTCAATAAAAAACGTGGCTTTGAATTCTTTTTGATTTAACAATTTTATTATATTTGTAATATCATCATTGTTTCCTACTTTAAAAAGTAAAGTTATATCCATTTTAGTATTATTGCCATTTATAACATATTTATCTTTGTTTTTATCTAATGTGTTTTCTACTTCTAACGGTTTATAAACAAGTAATTTGTCATCAAAATAACCTATTTTACTCATAGCTTCGTAGCTCTTATCGACATCAACTTCTTTACCATTTATACCCGGAATAATTGTATTATCGTTGATTATTGGCTCAATAGCATTTTCTTTATAACCATCTTTCTTACTTTTTATTTCAACAAGTAAATTGTCACTTAATTTGGCTGTTGTTCCGACTTTTTCTGTATAGATGAAACTACCAGCCATTAAGGTTAAAATACCGATCATTTGGAAAAATTTCTTCATAATCTCACCTATGAAATTATATGAATATAATTTGCTAGTATGCTTTGATTATTTATGAACTATTCATTTTACTTTTCATATTATATTATGAAGGGGGGCTAATTCAGATGAACTCACAGTTCTATGATTATAATATGAATAGACAGCCGATGCGTCCAAATGGTCCACGTCCTGGTAGACCGGGTCCAGGTATGCCGCCAGGTGGAATGAATCAGGGTAGATTTTTAGGGCCATTTATTTTGGGGGGAATTACTGGAGGCTTAATTTCGCCACTTTTCTGGAACAATAATCGTCCAATATATTATCCTTATTATCCTCCTTATGGACCTTATCCATATTATTATCGTTAAAGAAAAAACCTCTAACTAGAGGCAATGTCGTCAATTTAATATAAGTTGACAACGAAAAATATCAAGTATGTAGATGTACTTGATATTTTTTTGCTGTA
>CALVIJ010000055.1 GCA_944329505.1 uncultured Bacilli bacterium
ATACTTTCAATTTCATTGACTTTTATATGAAAAAACAATATAATTTTAGATAGTGAAAGGATGTTTTTATTATGCTACAAAAACCAAAAGGAACTTATGATATATATGGCGATAGAGCTTTAGAAATGCTTTATTTTAGAAAGTTAGTTAATGCTTTAATGGATAAATATAATGCGAAATATTTCGAAACTCCAATATTTGAAAGTAGTGAACTTTTTCATAGAGGAGTAGGGGAAACTACTGATATAGTAAGTAAAGAAACTTATGATTTTAAAGATAGAGGAAATAGAGATTTAACTTTAAGACCAGAAGGAACAGCAGGTATTGTTAGAAGTTTTATCGAAAATAAGTTATATGCGGAAAACTTACCTTTAAAGGCTTGGTACTTAGGTCCAATGTTTAGATATGAAAGACCACAAGCTGGAAGACATAGAGAATTTTATCAATTTGGACTTGAAGCTTTTGGAAGTTCTGATCCGATGATGGATGCCGAAGTTATTGGTATTATTGTTAATTTATTTAAAATTTTAGGTTTAAAAGGTGTAAGCGTTAATATAAACACCTTAGGTGATAAAGCATCTAGGGAAAATTATAGGAAAGCCTTACTCGATTACTTTAAACCTTATTTAAATGATTTATGTGAGGACTGTCAGAGAAGATATGAAAAGAATCCTTTACGTATTTTAGATTGTAAAGTTGATGCGGATAAAGATATTATGAAAAGTGCGCCTAATATGATAGATTATTTGAATGAAGAAAGCAAAAAACACTTTGATAAAGTTAAAGAATATTTAGATGTGATGGGTATTAGTTATAAAGTTAACTCTAATATTGTAAGAGGATTAGATTACTATACTCATACGGTATTTGAGGTTCAAGCGGATATTGATGGTTTTGGTTCACAAAATACTTTAGCTGCGGGTGGTAGATATGATCATTTAGTAGAATTTATAGGTGGTCCAAGTGTACCAGGAGTTGGTTTTGCAGTTGGTCTTGAAAGATTATTTTTAGCTTTAAACGCAGAGAATATTGATATTAGAGAAATTGTTTGTCCAGATGTTTATATGTTTAGTACATCAGATGAACAAAAACCTTATGTATTGTCACTTTCTAATGATTTGAGAATGGCAGGTTTTAATGTTGAAATAGATTATAATGGTAAGAGTTTTAAAAGTAATTTCAAACAAGCTGATAAAGTAAATGCGAAATATATTATTATAATTGGTGAGGAAGAAGTTAATAGTAAAGTTTTAACGGTTAAAAATAATGAAACAAAAGAAGAATATAAAGTAAATTTAAATGATTTAATAGAATTTTTAGATGAAAAATTAGGTGATGAACATGAAGATTAATAATACAAGTATAGGTAAGAAAAATGAGAGTGAGATAGTTACCTTATATGGCTGGGTTAATAAAAAGAGAGATTTAGGTGGACTTGTTTTTATCGATTTAAGAGATAGAAGTGGATTAATTCAATTAGTAGTAAGTCCAGATAGCGAAGTATATGAGGTTGCTAGTACGCTTAAAAATGAATATGTTATTAAAGTTACTGGTAAAGTGGTTTTAAGAAAAGAAGCTAATAAGAATTTGAAAACTGGTGATATTGAAATTGAAGTTCAAGAATTAGATGTTTTAAATAAGTCAGCTGAACTTCCATTTGATTTAAATAATACGACAGCTTTAGAGGATACTAGATTAAAATATCGTTATTTAGATTTAAGAAGAGAAGAGCTTAAAAACAATTTGTTTATTAAACATCAAATTATGCAGTCTACTAGAAGTTATTTAAATTCTTTAGATTTTATGGAAATTGAGACACCTATCTTATGCAAGTCTACACCTGAGGGGGCTAGAGATTATTTAGTTCCATCTAGAGTAAATAAAGGTTCATTTTATGCTTTGCCACAATCACCACAGCTTTTTAAACAAATACTTATGATGAGTGGAATGGAAAGATATTATCAAATTGCGAGATGTTTTAGAGATGAAGATTTAAGAGCAGATAGACAACCTGAATTTACGCAAATAGATATGGAAATGAGCTTTGTTAATGAAGAAGATGTTATGAGTATGACTGAGGGATTACTTTATAATATTTTTAAGGATGTTAAAGGTATAGAAATTAAGTTACCTATTGATAGAATGACTTATGATGAAGCAATTAATTTATATGGTTCTGATAAACCTGATTTAAGATTTGAAAACCCAATTTATGATATTACAGATAATTTTAAGGAAAGTGATTTTAGTTTATTTAATAATATTATAAATGAGGGGGGTATTATTAATGCGTTAGTCTTTAATGTGGCTGATAAATATTCTAGAAAAGATATCGATAAATTAACAGAATATGTTAAAACTTACGGGGCTAAAGCATTAGCTTTTCTTAAATATAATGGTGAGTTTAGTGGTAGTATTTCAAAGTTTGTAACTCCTGAGATTGGCGATAGTTTAGTTAAAACACTTAATTTAAAGGATAATGATTTAGTTTTAATTATTGCGGGTGACAAAAAGATGGTTAAAACTTCTTTAGGTGCTTTAAGATGTAAGGTGGCTAGAGATTTAGATTTAATAGATAAAGATAAGTATGCTTTTACTTGGGTAACAGATTTTCCAATGTTTGAATATAGTGAAGAAGAGGGTAGATTTATATCATGCCATCATCCGTTTACTCAACCACAGGATGTTGATACTTTAAGTGATAAAGAACACGCTTTGGCTAGAGCTTATGATATTGTATTAAATGGTTATGAAGTTGGTGGCGGAAGTTTAAGAATTCATAGTCCAGAGATGCAAGAGAAAGTTTTAAATGAACTTGGATTTAGCAAAGAAGAGGCTGAGGCTAAATTTGGTTTCTTACTTAAAGCATTAAGTTATGGTTGTCCACCTCATGGAGGTCTTGCTTTAGGATTAGAGCGACTTACAATGATTTTATGTGGTACAGAAAATATTCGTGATGTTATCGCATTTCCTAAAACGACAAGTGCTTCTTGTTTGATGACTGATGCACCTAGTGAAGTAACTGAAAAACAATTAGAAGAGTTACATATTAAACTTAAATAAAATATTTCAAGATTGGAGGACAACATGAAAGCAAATACACTTTATGAATTACTTAAGGAAAATATTGGTATTCAGGATGAGCCTTTAAAAAAACTAATTTGGACTTTAGATAAAAATTTTCAGTCAGATTATAATTATAAGCAAAATATATTATTAGTTGGAGAACGAGGTAGTGGTAAAACTACTATGCTTAAAGAAACGGCTAATTTGATGGAAATACCAATGGGTGAAGTATACAATATGTTTGTTCCAAATGGCTTTAATTTAGATTTACTTTTAAATGGTATCGCACAAATCATGAATGAAAGTAGAACTGGTGAAGGTATTTTACTTCTTCATGATTTTCAAGATAGTTTCATATACGATCGTACTTCTACATTTAATTCAATGTTAGCTGCAGGAACACTTGATTTAGGAGAAGGAAGTTATTGTAATGTTTCTAATATAACTTTTGTAGGTGAAATTGATATCAACAATATGAGAGATATATTTCCTCAAGAAAGAGATTTACTTGCTGAGTTAGAAAATAATAATTTTGTTTCACCGACGTTAAATGTAGTTAAAGAATATTTAACAGACGTTAATATTGTAACGGTTGATGAAGAGAAAAATATATCAGTAGACTTACAATTTGAAAAATATATTGCTAATCAAATAAGTAACCGTTTTTTTTCATCAGTGTGTGCACAAGCATTTGGTAAAAAAATCTTTATGGAAGATATGAGAAGTCAAGAACTTATAAAGGCTTTGAAATCACCACTTTCAGTTTTAAATTTGTATAAAGAAGATTTAACTGATGAATATATTAATTCTGAATCTTTTGTCAAAAAAGTAGTATATCAAATTATGGAAAGTGGTAAAGGACTTCATTATACATCAGAAGCCATTGAAAGGGTAGCGCTTTTTGATCATAAAAACAATCAAAAAGTATTCAAAAAAGGTTCTCTATTAGGAATGCATTCAAAATAATTATGGAGGTTTTATATGGAGACAAAAAAAGTTTATAATGAACTAAGTGCAATGCTTTGTAATCAAGATAATGCTTTAAAAGAATTAGTATGGACAATAGCTCAAAATCAAAAATTATCAAGACCTCGTAATGTTTTATTGGTAGGAGAACTTGGAAGTGGTAAGACTACATTAGTTGAATGTACAGCAAATAAAATGGAAATACCTATGGTTAATATTTCTGGATTATGTACTTCTAACGGTTATGATCCATCGGTTCTTTATCCAGCATTTGCTAAATTGTTTATAGAAAATAATAGAGAAGGATGTCGAGGAATAGTTCTTATTGAAGATATGCGTGATTGTTTTATATATGGAGGTTTTTCATCTATATGTTCTTTAATTACTTCTGGTACTTTTAGTTATAATAATCATATTTTTGATGTTTCTGATACGATGTTTATTGGTGAGATTGATAATAACAATTTAGAGGATTGTTTTACACCAAAACCGGTTTATACTTTAGATAATTTAGATGAAGCTTTTTTGCCGGAAAACTTTGACAGAGATGAGGTTAAAAGAATGCTTGAGGATATAGCTACTTTTGGTATGGAATCAGATGTTTCGCCTGATGTGTATAGTGATGAATATCGCGATGCTTTAAAAAGAACTTTTTTATCTATAGAATGTAGTAAAGCGTTTGGTAAGAAAATCTTTATGGACATGATGTATACTGAAAATATATGTAATGCTTTAGAATCACCGATTTCTGAATTGCAAATATATAAAGATGACTTATGTGAGGAATATATAACTTCGCCACACTTTATTAATTCGGTAGCGGCTCATATTAAAGAGAGTATGGTAGGACTTCATGATCTTGATGAGGCTGTACAAGAAGTGGCCAGTTTTGACAGTAAAAGAAAAATAAAGGTTTATAAAGAAAATTCTTTGATGAGATTATGAATAAGTGTCAAGAAATTGAAAGAAGTATTATTAAGAAATTTAGACCTACTATTTGGCACAATTTTGTTAAAGCTATTAATAATTATGAATTGATAGAGGAAAATGATAAGATTGCGGTATGTATAAGTGGTGGTAAGGATTCGTTTTTACTGGCTAAATGTTTAGAAGAATTACAAAAACATGGTAAGATTAAATTTGATTTAGAATATATTATTATGAATCCAGGTTATACAGATGAAGTTTTAGAAAAAATAAAGAATAATTTACGAGTGTTAAATATAAAAGCTCATATATTTGAAAGCCCTATTTTTAAAATTGTTCAGAAAGAAAAAAATCCTTGTTATTTATGTGCGAAGATGAGAAGAGGATATTTGTATAATTATGCGAAAGAACTAGGATGTAATAAGATAGCTTTAGGTCATCATTTTGATGATGCGATAGAGACTATTTTAATGAATCTAATTTACAATGGAATGTATGCAGGTATGATGCCAAAACTTAATAGTGATAACTTTGAGAGTATGGAACTTATCAGACCACTTTATTTGGTTAGGGAAGAAGATATAAAAGATTGGGCGAGATATAATGATTTATCTTTTATCGATTGTGCGTGCTTAGTCACTAAAAAAAATACTGGTAAAAGGAAAGAAATGAAAGGATTAGTTAAAACATTGAAAGAATATTATATAGATGCTGATAGAAATATTTTTAATTCTATACATAATGTAAAATTAGATAAAGTAATAAACTATTTTTATGAAGATAAAGAAAATAATTTCTTGGATAAATATTAACTATAATAATTGTTATCTTCTTTTTAAATATTAGCCCTAATTTCAAAAAAGAAAGCAGTAATAATATCTACGTTATGCTTATTGTTTGTAATAACAGTAGGTTATGCGGCTTTTCAAACAAATTTAAGCATTACGGCTAAAGGAAATATAAAAGATATAAAAGAAATAGTTGATAGGATAGAGTTTTAATGGAAACTGAAATAAAAACAATAACTGAGGATTTTGAGAAAAAATATACATAAGGATTTAATTTATAAAACAAATTTTATTTATATTAATTATAATTTAAAAATTAATATTAGTGATTATTTTGTGAGAAAAGCATATGATGCTTTGAAAAAAATTATCTGATTATGGGAAATAATGTTAAGTTGTGTAAAGACGCTAGCCAAACTCTATTATATATGATATAATTTAATTGTCTAAAAGAAGAATACCGCTATGAAAAACCTACTAAGTATAACGATTGGGAATCTAATTCGCTGGTGGTGTAGAATACTTTAATTTATTAAAGAATCCTAAAATCGGTGATGTGATGCCCACCTGGGAGATCAGGTTTTTAATTCGTTAAGGTTTCTCTTTTGGACTTTGCTTAAAACGGGGTTTTCCCCGTTTTTTTTTGCAATTTCGCTTGAAAGACGCATATTATATGTTGTATAATA
>CALVIJ010000056.1 GCA_944329505.1 uncultured Bacilli bacterium
TAAATCATTACCATCTATTAATGAAAATGATGATATTATTTTTACTTTTGAAAACAGGTATCAAGTTAATATTACAGATGTTTTTAATAAAGCTAGTATAAAATTACCCGAAAGAATTTTTATGTCTTATGAAATGATTGATGATATTATAAAAATTAATTATAAGCAGTGTGCGGAACAATATGATGGTCAAATGCAGGATTTGATTTCGAATGTTAAGGCATTATCAGAAAAAAATAATATTTCAAAATATATAGTGGATTTACGTGGAAATACAGGTGGCAATTCTAAAATTATTAAACCTTTAATAGAATTTTTAAGCTTAAATGAAATTATTACTTTAGTTGATAATGAAGTATTTTCTAGTGGATTATTTGCTTGTATGGATTTGAAAAATATAGGTAGTAAGTTTGTTGGAACTGATATTGGAACAACATATAATAGATTTGGTGAAAACAAATTTTTTACAATGGAAAATTTTGAAATTGCTTATTCATCTAAATATTTTTATTATGATAGTGATAAAAATAAAATATGTTCGGTGATTGGTAAAGATGATTTTCTAAAATTTAAAAACGATAAAAATAATATTAAATATTTTGATAAATTAAAATTTAAAATAGATAAGTATGCTGAGGAAACACTAGAGGATTATATAAATGGTTATGATGCATCATTAGAGGAGGCTAAAAAATTATTGAATAAGATAGATAAAAAGGTTATAAAGTAGAATTTATATTATGTTAAATATTAATATATAAATTCTTTTATAAATATTATGACACACAAAAATAACAAACCGTAGGGGGTGTGGGGGCAGCGGTTTGTTATTTTTAATGCATTATTTTAATATATATTCTTAAATGACATTATAAATAGTTTAACATGACTACGTCTTTTTATTATAATTCTCTCATTTAAAGTATTTAAACGTAAATTTGACATTATTTTATTTTATGATATAATAAGCGACATATTTTGAAAGGGGAAATGATATATGAAGCCAAATATTGATTGGAATAATAAAGCAGAAGTATTAGAGGCTGTACGTAAATCTGGTTTAGATTTACAGTATGCAAGTGATGAATTAAGAAATGATAAAGATGTAGTTGTTGCAGCTATTAAACAAAACGGTTATGCTTTAGAATATGCAAGTGCGGAGTTAAAAAATGATAGACAAATTGTAATAAAAGCCATAATGAATAGTCTTGGTGATGCTTTAGAGTATGCAAGTGATAAATTAAAAAATGATAAAGAGGTTGTACTTATGGCTATTCGACGAAGTGGCTTTGGTTTTGGTTTAGAATTTGCAGGTGAAGAGTTAAAAAATGATAAAGACTTTGTGCTTGCAGCTATTAAACAAAACGGCGATGCTTTAGAATTTGCAGGTGAAGAGTTAAAAAATGATAAAGAGGTTGTGCTTGCAGCTGTTAAAGTAAGGAAGATGGCTTTACAATTTGCGAGTGAAGAATTAAAAAATGATAAAGAAGTGGTTCTTGCTGCTATTCCATTTTTTGCAGAATACGACAGCCGTGCTTTAGAATATGCAAGTGTGGAACTAAAAAATAATAAAGACTTTATGCTTGCAGCTATTCAAAAAAATACTCATGCTTTAGAGTATGCAAGTGAAGAGTTAAAAAATGATAAAGATTTTATGCTTGCTCTTGTTCAACAAAAGACTTGGGCTTTACAGTATGCAAGTGAAGAACTACAAAATGATAAAGATTTTCTGATTGCTGCTATTGAAAGAAAGCCTTATGCTTTAAAGTATGTAAGTGAAGAGTTAAAAAATGATAAAGATTTTATGCTTGCTGTTGTTCAACAAAATACTGATGCTTTAGAGTATGCAAGTGAAGAACTACAAAATGATAAAGATTTTCTGATTGCTGCTATTGAAAGAGATCCTTATGCTTTAAAGTATGCAAGTGAAGAACTACAAAATGATGTTGATATTATACTTGCTGAATTATTTGCAACTCCTTCTTTTGGTGTATATCGAATTGATAATATCGAAGAAGAAAAAACATCAAATAATGGTAGTCAAGAAGTACCAATTGTTTTATCTGATGATATAAATGCTAATATAGAAAAAATTGATAGTATGATTGATTCTTTAACATCTTTAAAAGAAATATTAGAGGAAAAGAGAAAAGCACAACTTGAAACTTATGAATTAGATACAGCTATTAATAATGCCATAAAAGTATATAATAGTTCTGCTATGGCATTAATGACTATGGAAGAGATTGACAAACTTGCTTTAAATTCATCTAAAGATAAACATGAAGAAATAAGATATGAATTAAGATAGAAGGATAATAACATGATAAAAAAATTAGAAGTTCAAGATTATGTATTTGAATACAATGGTGAAGATTTAAAAGATGCTGAATTAAAATGCACTTTTAAAAATAAAGTTAAAGAAAAGTATGAGCAAATAACTTTTGAAATTTTTGCACGAAATAAAGAAATGAAAGAATATTCTTTGGAATTTGATTTAGTTAATATATCATTAGAACAGTTAACTGATAAATTAACAAAAGTAAATAATCATTTGCTTTCTAGTGCTTATTTCACTGAAAAACAACCTGACATAGATATCTATACGGAAGAAAATGCCAGACTTTATGATAATCCAGCTAATTGTTGGATGGCTAAAATAGATGATAGATATTTTTTAAAACTATCTATTCCGGATGAAAAAATATTTTTATGGTTTTATTTTGTAGTTGCATAAATAGATTGTAATAAAAATATTATTTAAGAGGTTAATTTAGATTAACTTCTTTTTTTGACATAAATCATATAATTATAATGAGGAACTTTTGTTAGTTTGCTTGCTAATAAATGGCAAATATATTATAATGAATTTATGGAGAGTGATATAATGAACGATGTCTTAAATGAGACGGAAAATAAGATGCAAAAAGCGATTGAAACGATGGAAAAGCGTTTTACAAATGTTAGAGCAGGAAGAGCTAATCCAGCTATTTTAGATGGTGTTACAGTTAGCTATTATGGAACACTAACACCACTTAAGTCATTAGCTACTATTTCTATCCCGGAAGCTAGACAGTTAATGATTAAACCATTTGATAGATCTAGTTTAAGTGATATTGAAAAAGGAATTTATGAAGCTAATATTGGACTTACTCCAAATAATAATGGAGAGTGCATTATTTTAAATATTCCAGCTTTGACTGAAGAGACTAGAAGAGAATATGTTAAACAAGTTAAGCAAATTGCGGAAGATGGAAAGATTAACTTGAGAAATATCAGACAAGATAGTAATAATGATATTAAGAAAAACGAAGATTTAACTGAGGATGAAAAAGATAATTTAATGGATGATGTTCAAAATTTAATTAATAAATATAATAAAATTATTGATGAAAAAGAAAAAGAAAAAGAGCAAGAACTTTTGACTGTTTAGGTGATGGATATGTTTGGCCGAAAAGTTAGTAAAGATTTAGATGTAGAGAAAGTTAATGAAGTAACTAATTTAGCGTCTAAGGTTTTGAGAGTTCTATATCTTTTACTTATTGCCGCAATCATTTATGTAGTAATTAGGTTATTTAAAGAAACAAAAATTTTGGATTTTGTGTTTAAGATTTTGGAGATTTGTTTACCACTTTTTATTGGTATTTTAATAGCTTGGCTATTTGATCCATTTGTTAAATGGTTACAATCGAAAAAGATTAAACGAACTTTAGGAGCAGTTATTACTTATTTAATTATCTTTTTAGTAATTTTCTTGGTTTTGGTAACCTTAATACCACTTCTTGTCGATCAAGTACGTGAGTTTGCACGTATTATACCAGATGTTTTTGATACAGTTAAGGTTTGGGGTAATAATTTCTTTGATAGTTTAGAAAGTTCTAATGTGGTTGATTTTGATAAAATGAAAAATGAAGTGTTTGCTTCACTTGAGAGTTTTGCGAAAGATGTTACTACAACGTTACCACAAAATATTTTAGGATTTGTCTCTGGGTTATTTTCTGGACTTGGAGTATTTGGTTTAGGACTTATCATTGGATTTTTCTTAATTGTTAATTTTGATAATAGTTCTAATTTATTTAATTTTATTCCAAAAAAATTTAGAAATACAACGATTGCTTTATTAGATGAAGTTAATGGTTCACTTAGAAGTTATGTGAAAGGTGCAATACTTGATTGTAGTTTAATATTTGTGCTTTCATCACTTGCCTTTTGGGCAGTTGGCCTTCAAGCTCCGATGTTATTTGGACTATTCTGCGGGTTAACTAATATTATTCCTTATGCAGGACCATATATTGGTGGAGCACCAGCTGTTATTGTTGGTCTTACTCAAAGTCCAACGATTGGAATTTTGTCTTTAGTAGTTATAGTTGTTATTCAATTTTTAGAGGGTAACTTTTTACAACCACTTATTATGTCAAAGACAACTAAGTTACACCCAGTTACAATTATGCTTGGACTTTTAGTATTTGGTTATTTCTTTGGAATTGTTGGTATGCTTATTTCAACACCAGTTATTGCCGCACTAAAAACTGTGTTTAAATTTTACGATGATAAATATGGAATTATAGAAAAAGATGAAGTAATAGGAAAAGAAGATAAAACCACGGTTTAGTGGTTTTTCTATAAGGAGAGATTTTATGATGATATATGTTATTTCTGGAAAAGCAAGACATGGCAAAGATACGGTAGCTATAGATATTAAAGAGATATATGAGAAAAAAGGTTTAAAGGTAATTAATTTAGCTTATGGTAGTTATATTAAAGAGTATGCGAAGAAGATAAGTAATTGGGATGGTAATGAGGAAACTAAACCTAGAGAGTTGTTACAGGAACTCGGTACGGATATAATTCGTAAACAAATTGATCATGATTTTTTTGTCAGGAGACTTTGTGAGGATATTTTAGTTTATAGTTATTATTTTGATATTATTACTATTTCTGATGCGAGATTTCCTAATGAACTTGAATGGCCGAAGAAAAAATTTGATAATGTTATTAGTATTAAGGTTATTAGAGATAATTATGATAGTGTTTTATCAGAAAAAGAACAAAAACATTTGACTGAGGTGGCATTAGATGAGTATAATAGTTACGATTATGTGATTCATAACGATGGAACTTTAGATGATTTAAAGGATAAAGTTAACGAGGTAGTGAGGAAGGTAGAACATGAATATTAGAGAAGAATTTATAAAATATTTTGAAAAAAACGGACATAAGCAGATTCCGAGTGCACCTATTGTACCTGAAAATGATCCAACAGTTTTATTTAATACAGCAGGGATGCAACCACTTGTTCCTTATTTAATGGGAGAAAAACATCCTTATGGAACTCGTTTATGTGATTATCAAAAATGTGTGAGATTAACTGATTTAGATGAAATTGGTGATAAGACACATCATACTTTTTTTGAAATGTTAGGAAACTGGAGTTTAGGAGATTATTTTAAAAAGGAATCAATTGGATATAGTTTTGAATTTTTAACTAAGGTTTTAAATATTCCTGTGGAAAGACTTGCGGTTACAGTTTTTGAGGGTGATGATAAGATTCCACGTGACGAAGTTTCTGCGGATAGATGGAAAGAGCTTGGAATAAGTGAAGATAGAATTGCTTATTTGGGTAGAGGAGATAACTTCTGGATTGCTGGTGATAGTGGTCCATGTGGTGGAGATACTGAGATATTTTATTTTAGAAGTGATGATGAAATTCCTGTTAAATTTGATCCAGAAGATGAAAGATGGGTTGAAATTTGGAATAATGTGTTTATGGAATTCTATCAAGATGAAAAAGGTAATATTACAGAGTTAAAGCAAAAGAATGTCGATACAGGTATGGGTTTAGAACGTATTGTGGCTGTTTTAGAAGGTGTTGATGATAATTATAAAACTTCTATTTGGTCTGATGTGATTAGTTTATTAGAAGAGATTACAGGTCTTTCTTATGAGGGTAATGAGAAAGCTATGAGAATTGTAGCTGATCATATTAGAACGGCAGTGTTTATTGCGGCTGATCCTGCAGGAATTAAACCTAGCAATACTGATCAAGGTTATATTTTAAGAAGATTAATTAGAAGAGCTATTCGTCAAGCTAGAAAATTAGGTATTGATATAAATAGTAATTTTGATGAGCAAATAGCTTTACTTATTATTAGTAAATATGAGAAATACTATAGTGAACTTTCTGATAATAAACAAGTAGTATTAGATGTTTTAGCTAATGAGAAAAAGAAATTTAGTAGAACTTTGGAAAAAGGTTTAAGAGAATTTGAAAAGTTAGTTGATTCTGATTCTAATGTTATTGATAAGAATGTCGCATTTAAATTATATGATACTTATGGATTTCCAATTGAACTTACTTTAGAAGAGGCTAAAGATAGAGGTATGGATGTCG
>CALVIJ010000057.1 GCA_944329505.1 uncultured Bacilli bacterium
GTAAAAAAACATCAAACAATTAGAAAACAAAAACATAATGAATATGAATACGTTCAAGATATGCTAAGAGAAAAATTAGATACTAAAGTTAAGATAAAAGATAAAAAAATAGAAATATCCTTTACTAATACCGCTGATTTAAATAGAATATTAGAGATATTAAATATAAAGGAGTAGTTGTATGGAAAAAATATTAACAAAAGAAGTGATTACTACCATATGTATAATACTAGCCGCTTTGCTTTTTTATATTGCTATTAAACAACTTATTAGCCGTGTTTTTTTGAAAAAAGCAAAATATCATTCAAACAAAAAAGCTCTCACACTTTTAACAATTCTAACTAATGTAGCTAAATATATTATTCTTGCTATTGCCTTGCTTATGATTTTAGCAACATGGGGAGTTGATACAAAAGCTCTAGTTGCTTCATTAGGAGTAGCCGGAGCTGTGGCTGGTTTAGCTATGCAAGATATGATTAAAGATTTCATTGGTGGTGCCGATATTTTAACCGAAGATCAATTTAAAGTTGGCGACAATATCCAAGTCGGTAACTTTAGAGGAAATGTTATTTCTTTAGGCATGAAAACAACCAAAATACGAGCATACACTGGTGAAGTAAAAATAATAGCTAATAGAAATATTAGTGAAGTTATAAATTATAGTGTTATGTCCGCTATATGTGTAGTAGATGTTGGTCTTTCATATGATAATACAGTTGAGCAAGCCGAAAAAGTACTTCAAACAGCAATTGATAATGCCAGCAAAAAAGTTAATTATTTAAAAAAACCAGTTACAATACTAGGAATAGAAGAATTGACTAACGACTCAGTAGTGTATCGTGTAGAAGCCGAGGTGGGAGCCATGAAAAACTTCGAATTTAATAGAATTTTATTAAAAGAAATTTTAAAAGAAGCTGAAGCCAACAACCTAACCTTATCTTATAATAAAGTAGATGTTCACAATGTCTGATTATAAATTAGGTAGTATAGTCATTATGAAAAAAGCCCATCCATGTGGACATAATGAATGGGAAATAACTAGGTTAGGTGCAGATATAAAAATAAAATGCTTAGGGTGTGGTCGTAGTATCATGCTACCAAGAATTGAATTTAATAAAAAAATGAAAAAAATTATTAAAGTTTAAGGAGGACATCCAATGAAAAAGAAGAAGAAAATACTATTAGGTCCCGTCATAACTATTATCATTTTAACAATTTCGATTATGATTATTAGTGCCATTTGTTCCGCTTTAGGAGTTCAAGGAGAAATCACTAGTATAAGTAATCAAAGTTTGGAAACATCAATGGTAACGGTTAGAAGTGTTTTTTCTAAAGAAGGTTTAACATACTTACTTTCATCTCCAGTTGATACTTTCAAAACCTTTGAACCATTAGTCTTATTAATTATTTCACTAATGGCTGTATCAATCGGAAAAGCAAGTGGACTATTTAAAGCAATATTTACTCCATTACGTAAGTTAAAACCAGGAATTGTTACATTCTTTACTTTATTTGCTGGAATTATTTCTTCATTTCTTGGTGAATATGGTTTCATTCTAGTATTACCATTAACAGCCGTAATTTATCAATATTTAGGACGTAATTCTATGCTAGGAATTTTAACTGCTTTTATCGGAGTCAGTATGGGATATGGAGCAGGTTTAGTATTTAATTATGATGACTATCAATTAGGTTTACTTACAAGAGCCGCTGCTGTTGTTGATGTGGATGAAAATTATGTATTTAATGCTTGGTCAAATTCTTATGCCATGGTAGCCGCAACTTTCATTCTATCAATCATTGGAACGATTGTAGTAGAAAATATTTTAAAACCAAAAGTAAAAGAATCGATTAAAGAAGAAGATAATTTAGTGATATCTAAAAAAGGATTACTTTTTAGTGCAATTGCTTTTGTTATACTAATGTTAGTATTTATATATACTATTATTCCAGGATTACCTGGCTCTGGAATTCTTCTTGACAATAGTCAAACAGATTATGTTGCTCAACTTCTTGGACCAGACTCTCCATTTATTGATGCATTCGCCTTTGTATTCTTAATTATTATGATGATTTGTTCAGGAATTTATGGTTTTATATCTAAAAATATAAAGAATACAAATGACTTTAGTGTTGGTTTATCAAAAGAATTTGATGATTTAGGCTATATGTTTATTTTAATGTTCTTCGCATCTTTACTTGTTAGTATTTTGAATTGGACTAATTTAGGAACAGTTGTTGCTTCTTGGTTAATTTCATTTATGAGTAACTTAGAATTTACAGGTATTCCTTTAATTGTTACTATGTTCTTAGTAATAGTTATAATGTCATTCTTAATACCAGATGCAATTACTAAATGGACACTTGCCTCACCTATTTTAGTGCCATTATTTATGAAAGCCAATATTACGCCAGACTTTACACAATTTATATTTAAAGCAGCTGATAGTGTTGGAAAAGGCATGACACCATTCTTTGTATATTTCATTGTCATGCTCGCATTCTTAGAAAAATATAACAATAAAGAGAGTAACAAAATAACCGTTTTTGGAACCCTACAATTATTAAGACCTACAGCTCTAATTTTTGCCGTTATTTGGTTTATAATTGTTATTGGTTTCTTCGTTATTGGACTTCCTCTTGGACCAACTGCTGCAGCTCCAACTTTATAGTTGGAGTTTTTATTATATTTTGATAAAATAAAATAAAGGAAGTGGTTAGATGAAAAGAAAAATTAATAAGAAAAAAATAATTATATTTATTATATTATTACTTATTATCGTTCTTATAACTGCTTTTATAATTTACTTAAATGTCAGAATTGTCGATGATAATAGTGGATTTACTTTAAAAGATGATGTAACCGCTGAAGTGTATACAAAAGCAAATATTGAAGATTATATAAAAACAATTGAAGGCGATATTTTAAGTAGTGATAAAATAGACACTGAAACCTTAGGCAAACAAGAAATAAGTTTTATTTACTTAAATAAAGATAATAAAAAAAGAAGAGGAACTGTTGAAATAGAAATTGTCGATACAGAAAAGCCACTAGTATGGATAAGAAATAATTATTCTACACAATTAGGAAAAGAAATCGATTTAGAAAAAACAATTATGTGTGTTGATAATTATGACAATACCCCATCTTGTCAAGTTGAAGGACAGTACGATGTAAATACTCCAGGCACTTATCCTCTATCTTTCATAGCTATAGATAATAGTGGAAATACTTATGAAAAAAGTTTCAATTTAACAGTTTATGAGCCAGTTACAAACAGTACTTCAAATGATAATCAAACTCCAGCTGAACCATCTGAACCAGAGTATACTGACTTTACAGAAGTATTAAATACCTATAAAACAGATGATAACGAAATTGGAATAGATGTTTCTAAATGGCAAGGTGAAATAGATTTTGAAAAAGTAAAAAATGCCGGTGCAACTTTTGTCATGATTAGAGTTGGATCACAATCAGGAACTCAAGGAGAATATGTACTTGATCAATACTTTAAGCAAAACATTGAAAACGCTTTAGAAAATGATTTAAAAGTCGGTGTATATTTCTATTCGTATGCTGATAGTAAAAAAGAAGCCAAAAAACAAGCTAATTGGGTAATGAAACAAATTAAAGATTATGATATATCTTTACCAATTGTTTTTGATTTTGAAAGCTTTGATGCTTTTAATGAAATGAAACTAAGTATATTTGGTTTAAATCAAATCGCCGATACCTTTATAAAAACGGTCGAAGATAAAGGTTATACTGGAGTATTATATGGTAGTAAAAATTATTTAAATGCTATATGGAAATATCACACTGCCCCAGTTTGGCTCGCCCACTACACTGATAAGACAGATTATGATGGAGAATATTTTATGTGGCAAATGTGTGATGACGGAAAAATAGATGGTATTGATGGATATGTCGATATAGATATTTTATATAAAAATAGTTCTAGTGAGAACTAGACTTTTTTCTTATAATAACTTATAATACTTATTGGTGATGAATAATGAGTTTAACCGCAGGAATCGTTGGTTTACCAAACGTCGGAAAATCAACTTTATTTAATGCAATTACAAAACAAAATATATTAGCTGCAAACTACCCTTTCGCAACCATCGAACCAAATGTTGGAATGGTTACTGTTCCAGATGAAAGAGTAACTTTCTTAGAAAACATGTATAAACCTAAGAAAACAATTCCCGCAACATTTGAATTTACAGATATTGCTGGACTTGTTGAAGGAGCTTCTAAAGGAGAAGGTTTAGGAAATAAATTCTTATCTCATATTAGAGAAGTAGATGCTATATGTGAAGTAGTTAGATGTTTTGAAGATTCTAATATTACTCATGTATCGGGAAAAGTAGATCCGATAAGAGATGTCGAAGTAATCAATGTCGAACTAGAATTAGCTGACCTAGAAGTAATTGAAAATAGATTAGGTAGAATGGGTAAAAAAGCAAGACTAGCAAATGATAAAGAAGCATTAAAAGAAGCCGAATTATTAGAAAAATTAAAAGAAAATTTAGAAAAAAATATCAATCCGAGAAATTTAGATTTAACTGAAGAAGAATTAAAAATCTTAAAACCATTTAATTTACTTACTTTAAAACCAATAATCTATGTAGCTAATGTCAATGAAGAAGAAATAACTACAGAAAATGAATACGTAAAGACATTAAAAGAATATGCATCCAAAGAACAAGCTGAAGTAGTAGTTATATGTGCGAAAATCGAAGCCGAACTTAGTGAACTAGATGACGAAGATAAAAAAGAATTCTTAAATGACTTAGGAATTCAAGAAAGTGGTTTAGATAAATTAATTAAATCATCTTATAAATTACTTGGTTTATCAACCTATCTAACAGCTGGACCAGATGAAGTCAGAGCATGGACTTATAAACAAGGAATGAAAGCTCCAGAATGTGCAGGTATAATTCATACTGATTTTCAAAAAGGATTTATTAAAGCTGAAATCATGAGTTTTAATGATTTAAAAGAATATGGTAGTGAATTAAAAGTTAAAGAAGCCGGCAAATTAAGATTAGAGGGTAAAGACTACGTTATGCAAGATGGAGATATCTGTCATTTTAGATTTAATGTTTAAAAGCAATTAAAAAAGGCATATTAATAATGGTGATTAATATGTACCTTACTAATTGCTTTTTTATTTATTCATTTTTAGGATTTCTTTTAGAAGGAATATTTACTTTAATAGTATCAGGCCATTTTTCGAGTGGAATCTTATATGGACCGTGGACTCCAGTTTATGGCTTTGGAGCAGTTTTAACTATAGTAATATCTAAGAAAATATTTAAAAAAATGCATCAAAATAAATTTATAGAAACTTTAGTTACATTTTTAGTTTTAACAATAGTGTTAACTATTATAGAGTGGCTCGGAGGAATACTAATTGAAAACTTATTCCACGAAACTTTGTGGAATTATAAAGATTATAAATTTAATATAGGAAAATATATCGCCTTAGAAATGGCCTTAGTTTGGGGAATTGCTAGTATCCTTGTAATTTATTTTTTAAAACCAATTATCGATAAATTAGAAAATAAAATTCCTAAATCCATCACTACGCTTTTATCTATATTATTTATAATAGATTTAATCACGACAACTATTATTAAATTAAAATAAAAAAAGTAATTTATTTTAAGATTTTACTTTCTTTTTTTCTTCCACTTCCATATTTTCTAAAGCGTATTCACAAGCTTGTAAAACAAATGTTGAAAAAGTAGCATTTTTCCCTACTAACGCTTTTTCAATTTTATCGATTAAATCTACTGGAAATCGCACAGTTTTATTTTCTGTTTCTTTTCTATCAGGTTTTATCTGAAACATTTTATATCACCTCACTCAATAAGCAAATTGCAATCACTAAGACAATTTTAATACAACAGGTACGCAAATAATACAAGACAGATGTCATGCAAGTGTCTTGCAAAAGTAATTTTCGTGTTATATAATTAATTTAAGATAATATATAACAATATATGACAAATGTTTATTCTTATAATAAAAATAAGTAGGTGGGAAAATGCATAGGAGTAAGAAGAAAAGAAATATAATAATATTTAGTTTGGTTGGTGTACTATTATGTATGGTAGTAGGATATGCCGCATTCCAAACTAGATTAGAAATAAAAGGAACATCTAAAGTAACTTCTAACTGGGATATAAGAATAACTAATGTCAC
>CALVIJ010000058.1 GCA_944329505.1 uncultured Bacilli bacterium
TTACCAATAATTGCCTTGGTTACTATTTCTTTATATGATGCCACTTTATCACCCCTCACTTTAAGATATGCAACTAAACAAAAAAAGTACACAAAAAAAGCGGTTTACACCACTTTTCTAATAATCGGTAAAAATTTATTCAATTTAGAATCAGCAGCTACTTTTGTATAAATATCAAACTTTTCTAAACCACTCATCTGATTCCAATCTAAACTATTAGTAACATCCACTTTCTCAAAAGTTTCTGCCTGTCTAGCTGTATATTTTAAATCAAAATTACCCTCAGCTAAAACCTTATCATCTTTAGTTTGTTTATAATACAAATTATACGTATATTTTGTTTTATTTTCATTTACTGTAAATGAAAATTCTCCAGTAGTCAACGTTCTATCATTCTTTTTTGAAATGATATAAGAATATTTATTATTATCTTGATTAACTAAAGTAATACTACCAAGTTCACTCACAAACTCAGCCTTAATAAATTCTTTACTTTTATTATCTATATACAAAGATAATTCAATCTTATTGTGTCTTTTCAATTCATCTTTTAACTTAGTTAAATATCTATCTAATCCTTCCCTAATATCGTCATTACTAACATTTCTCATTTTAGCAAGCACATTTACAAATTCATCATTAGCTTTCAATGTATTAACAAAATTTTCAGCAGCTCTATCCCTATTTTTGCTATCAATAACAAGTCTCATTTGATAACCTTTAATTACTCCTACAGCCGTATCAATATTTTCTTTTTCACCATATATTTTTTCATCCGCTGTCAACGTATCAATTGCTTGATTTAATCCATCCAATAAAGTTTTAACTTCGTTGCCATTTACAAAATAACTCAATCTATTATTACTTAATTTAATATACTTATCAGAAGCAATTGGTGAATAAACATAAGTCGATTCTCCATCTCCATAAATATTAGCAGATACAAAATCAGCACCATCATAAGTTGTTTTTAAATCAATAAAACTCATATTACCAGCATTATCTTTAACATAATCCGCATTATAACTAACTTTACTAAGTTCATCATATAATTCAGCATTCTCATCATTACTCTTCATAGTATAATCTAAACTTATATTACCATCTGTAATGTCATAAACATTTTCATTAACATTACTTTCTAAATAATCGAATAAACCATCTACTGTCTGAGTAAATAAAGTTTTCGGATTATTACTGAAAAACATTAAACAAAGTACAATTGCAATTATTAAAATCAAAAATATCGCTATAAGCCATGGTAATTTTGACATCTTAGCTTTAGTAGAATTTTTCACAATATCTGTATAATCAATATCAAAAGTTTCACTTTTGGCATCTTCATCCATCAAAGAATCTTCTAAAGCATCATTAGTCCTATCCTCAACTTTCTGAACAAATTCTTCAAGTTTATTTTTAGCCTCGTTTTTTGTATTCTTCATAGACTTATCTCCTACTCTTTATATCAATCATACCAAAATAAAAGAAATTTTTCAATAGAAAAAGAAATAACTATAATTAAGCTATTTCTCCATCCATACTCCATGTTTTAACATCCATAATCTTAACATTTACAATTTTACCCAACATAGACTTCGGTGCTTTCACGTTGACTAGTTTCATCGTATCAGTATATCCAGCAAGCATTCCATCATTTTTCTCACTCACATTTTCAAGTAATACTGGCACTATTTTGCCTAAATATCTATCATTAGCTTCCCTTGCGTATTTATTAACAAGCTCATTTAATCTATGTAATCTTTCCTCTTTAACTGATAGTGGTGTATCATCTTTCATTTTAGCCGCTGGTGTTCCCTCTCTAGGTGAAAAAATAAATGTAAATGCTGAATCATACTTACAAATATTCACAACATCCAAAGTATCTTCAAAATCTTCTTCAGTCTCACCTGGAAAACCAACGATAATATCAGTAGTTATTGACACATTAGGAACTGTTTTCTTAATCTTATCAAACAATTCTAAATATGACTCTTTCGTATATCTTCTACCCATTAACTTAAGTATCCTATCAGAACCTGACTGTAAAGGTAAATGAATATAAGGCATAATATTAGGATATTTTCCAATCACATCTATCATTTTATCAGTAAAATCCCAAGGATGTGAAGTTACGAATCTAACTCTATCAATACCAGTTTTGGCGACTTCTTCAAGTAAAACACTCATATCATATTCTAAATTTAAATCTTTACCATAAGCATTGACATTTTGACCAAGCAAAGTAACTTCTTTATAACCGTTATCTTTCAAAGATTTAACTTCTCTTATAATATCGCCAAACCTTCTACTTCTTTGTTTACCTCTAGTATAAGGAACTATACAGTATGTACAGAATTTATCACAACCATACATAATATTAACAAAGGCTTTATATTTACTATCTCTTTTAGCTGGCACATCTTCGATGATATCTCCCTCACAGCTATAAACCTCGACCTCAATTTTTTTATTATTCATAGCCTTATTTAAAATTTTTGGTAATTCATGAATATTATGAGTTCCAAATACAATATCCAAAAAACTATACTTATCTAAAATCTCATTAACAACAACTTCTTCTTGGGCCATACAGCCACAAACACCAGTAATAATATTCGGTCTATCTTCCTTCATGTGTTTAAGTCTACCTATCATACCAAATACTTTATTATGGGCATTTTCTCTTATCGCACAAGTATTTAGTAATATCAAATCCGCATGTTCCATATCTAAAGCTTCTTTAAATCCCATTTCCTCTAAAATAGCTTTAATATTTTCCGAATCGTGAACATTCATCTGACAACCATATGTTTTAACATAATAAGTTTTACCTATCCCAATTGTTTTTAAATCATCATCTATTTCATATTTTTTAATTTTAACTTCATTTTTAGTTCTTTTTTTTGCTTCATCTAAATGTGGCATCAACATACTCATCACTTCCTCAAAAGATAATAACATATTTGTAAGAAAAAAGCTAGTCTAAACTAGCATTATTAAAGGTCTTACACCTCACCAATCACAATTAATATCATTGGTTTACATTCAGTTTGTTCATAAAAATACTTACCAACTTTATCTCTAATTCCAAGCTTTACTTTAGAAAAATCCACATAATTAGATTTAGTATTTTCATGAATCACTTCGGTAGCAATTTTTTCTGCATCTTTAATTAAATTAATATTGTCTTTAACAAAAATAAAACCTCTAGTTAAAATTTCTGGACCAGCCAAAATTTCCTTTGTTTCTTTATCGATAGTCGCTGTAATAATAACAATACCACTATCACTCAAAAGTTCACGATCTTTTAATACTAATTCGCCAACATCTCCAGCTGCTAAACCATCAATTAAAATATCATCGACAGGAACCTTCATTCCATTATCCACTAATTCACCATTTTCAAAATAAGCAATTTCACCATTTAATCTAAGTAAAATATGGTCATCATCCATACCAACTTCCTTAGCTACATTACGATTAGCTACTTGATGACGATACTCACCGATTACCGGCATATAATACTTAGGTTGCATTAAATCTATCATAAGCATCAAATCCTCAGAAGAAGCATGATGTGATAAATATTTCTTCTTAGATAATTGAACAACATTAGCTCCTATCTTAGCAAGTCCATCCAGTAATTTTGTTGCTGTTCTTTCCATACCATCATCAATTGGTGAAGCAAATATAACCGTATCATCTGAATTTACCGTTATAAATTTATCATAACCTCTAACGATTCTCTTTAAATTAGAAAAAGGTTTTTCTCTTTCATCAGAAATAATTACAACAATTTTTGAATCTTTAACATGATTGATTGGGCAAATTCTTTTTTTATCAAAATCAATATATTTCATATCAATAGCTTTTAAAATAACACTTTCTAATCTTTTACCCATAATAACCACATTACGATTAGTATTTTTTAACTCGTTAAACAATTCTTGAATTCTATAAAGTTGTGCTTGATAAATATTATATAAAACTCTACCATCCGAATTATTTAAAATTTCTCTAATTGCCTTACCCACACGATGATGTGGAGATGTAAATCCTTGCTTATCCGCATATAAAGACTCTGAAAGCAAACATAAAACACCTTGTTTTCCAACATATGCAAGTTTACCAATATCAGTCTTATAAGCTCCTAACATTGTCGAATCAAAAACAAAATTACCTGTATAGAAAATAGCACCATCAGGTGTATACAAAACATATCCGACATTATCTGGAACCATATGTGTTAAAGATATTGGAAAAATACTATTCTTACCAAAGTTAATTTTTCTATGTGGTTTAATAATCCTTAAATTTTTAACATTTAAATTTTCTTCTATTAATTCATCTTTAATAATTTCTATTGTAAAATTTGTACCATAAATAGGTAACTCGGGAACATCTTTTAAAATTTCCGTAAGTGCTCCCATATTATCATCATGTCCGTGTGTAATAAATATACCTTTAATATTTTTTCTATTTTTCTTAATATAATCATAATTTGGAATAATATAATCTACTCCAAGCATTTTATCGTCGGCGTATTTTAATCCCGCATCAAATATAAATATCTCATTATCGACATCTACGACATACATATTTTTTCCGTCTTCATTTAATCCGCCGAGAGCAAATATTTTTATTTTACTCATTTCGTCTCCTTTCTTTAGTCATTTAAAAGCCTTATTAATTATAACAAAAAAAGCTATAAAAAGCAATTTGCCTCAATAGCCATATTAATAACATATTTTTATTTTCACTTTTAAACAAATATTTTATCAATTTCACTGTTAGGAAGTAACATTTTAATTCCCTTTACAATTTTAATTTCATATTCTGTTGTTCTAGTCTTAAGCATCTCACCATCGATACAAAATCTTTTTTTAGGCGGTTCTTTTAATTTAATCTTTAAATTATCTGTTCTAAAAAAGTAAAATCCAGAAACTTTTGTAATATCACTCGTTTTAAGCAAATATAAACTTCTAATAATATCTTTCTTAGTAGTAATATTAGACATCAATACCTCAAACTTACCATCGTTCATTTTTACATCTTGTAAAAGCTCTAAACCACCCATTCTACTTGCATTACAAATTAAAACAAGTGAATAAAGACCTGTATAAGTTTCCCCATTAGCAGTATAACTCATCTCAAATAATGGTGTTTTTTGATTAAATGATTTTACGGCATTAATCATGTATGCTAAATAACCTAAATTCTTCTTTAAATTTCTAGGGGTATCATAAGCAATATCAGTAAACTTACCAAGTCCTGCTACATAAACAAAAGGCTCATCATTTATCGTACAAATATCTAAATCCTTAACGGTACCTTCTAAAATCATTTTCAAATTATTAACGGGATTTTTCCCCATTCCAAAAGTAGCCCCTAAATCATTGGTTGTTCCAAGTGGAATATGTGTAAGTAATAATTTTTTATTGCGTTTTAAATTACCGGTTACAACTTCATTAAATGTTCCATCTCCACCTAAAGATATAACCAAGTCAATATCATCAGATAAATCTGCTATTATTTTTTTTGCATGTCCCGCATATTTAGTAAAAATAATATCTACACTATATCCATATTCTTTTAAAACTGTTTCACACTTTTTTGCTAAAACATCTTTATTGTTTTTACCACTATTAGGATTACATATTAATAAGCTCTTTTTCATTATAACCACCACTTTAATTATACATTAATTTATGTAAATAACAAAATTATATATGATAACTTTTTTCTTTTTCTACAATTGCTTCTAAAATATCCGAAAACATTTCAGACAGAATTCTATCATCTTGTAAACATCTTTTAAGCTTATGCAAATCACTTAAAGAATAATTTTCTAAACAATATTGACCATTCTCCGCTTGCATCTCCACATACAAATCTAAAAAAGTCTCATTTTCTAATCTATGGCAATAAGTCTGTAAAGTCATAAATAAAATATTAACTACATAATTAACCTTACAGCTATCCAAAAAATTCATAAGTCTATAAGCTTCTTCATAACTATACTTTTGTATTTTCTCATCTAATTGACTATCAATTTTATCCACATAATTCATTAAATCATCTAGCATATATTTTAAATCATTATACTCTTTATTAAAATCATCCATATTAACATCTAATTTAGGTTTAATCTCAA
>CALVIJ010000059.1 GCA_944329505.1 uncultured Bacilli bacterium
CGCGGGATGGAGCAGTTTGGTAGCTCGTCGGGCTCATAACCCGAAGGTCGTTGGTTCAAATCCAGCTCCCGCAACCATTTGGTTCCGTAGTGTAGCGGTTATCACGTCTGCCTGTCACGCAGAAGATCGCGGGTTCAATTCCCGTCGGAACCGCCATTTATGGTTTCGTAGCTCAGTCGGTAGAGCAGAGGACTGAAAATCCTCGTGTCGGCAGTTCGATTCTGTCCGAAACCACCATTGTAAAAGCTATAAATCTCCGCTGTCGGAGGTTTTTTACAATACTAACACTATTTATACAAGTATTTAAAAAATATAATTTAATATATGATGAAAAACATATAAATAGTATGGAATAAATTACAAATATGAACCATATTATTTATTGATTATGATTTTAACAGTAATAATACTCAAAACATACTAATAAATTACTCATGATTGTTATATAACACTTGACTATAATAATTGTTTGTGATAATATTATTTTGTATCGCGATTTAAATTGTCGAGATTTCAAATGGTTATGCGCCCATAGCTCAATTGGATAGAGCGTTTGACTACGGATCAAAAGGTTGCGGGTTCGATTCCTACTGGGCGCGCCATTATATCGGGAAATAGTTCAACTTGGTAGAGCACCTGGTTTGGGACCAGGGGGTTGCAGGTTCAAATCCTGTTTTCCCGACCATTTAGAGATTAAAGAGTTATGAAAAGTCATAACTCTTTTTTATAAAACTTAAACAAAAAAACTATTGTGAATTTCTCATAATAGTTTTATTTAAGCTTTCTCAATATCTACAATGTCGGTTAAAGAAATAAGTTCATTATCTATTGTTATTAGATGTGTAGCATTACGTCCAACAATTCTCTTAATAAGAACACCATTTTTTAAAGTAATTTTAACATCAGCTTTATAAACGTAACTAGTTGAATTAAAAATTTCATTAAGTTTTTGATTTAAATTTTTCCCGCTATGCTTTGAAGGAGTTTTAACACTTCTTTCTTCTTTATCATCGTATGAATAATATACATCCTCGTTATTACCGGCTTTTCCTTCAATTTTATTAGCAAACACTTTTGGTAATTTCTTTTCCATAATTTCACCTCTAACTAATAATATGATTCAAAATTTATAATTTGCTAAAAAATGTATTTATTTTTCTAGTTCCCCAAAATCCAATTATAAATAAGAATATTCCTATAATAAATTCTGATATAGAGAATAAATGACTACAAGCATCTATCAGCATAATTACTAAAGAACAACACATAAAACCTAATACTCCAGTATAAGCAAAAGTCTTTTTGTTTTCAAAAAGCCAAGTTATTATTTTAGAAATTAGAATAGTACAAATTATGAAACCTCCTAAGAATAACGTTATCTTGTAAAGATTAATACTAAAAGTACTAATTTCTTCAAAAACAGTTAATAAAAGCTCATACCATCCTAAAGCCATAAAAATAGCTGTACCACTAATGCCTGGAATAATTGTTGTAAGTGATTCAATTATTCCAATTAAAAAATAAATTATATAGTTATTAGAATTTATATTTTGATTACCTTTAATGTTTACTAAAAAGTAAAGAAGAGTAAAACAAATTACAAAAATCAACCCAAATTTATAATTAAATTTCTCTTTTTTTATTTTTTTAGTGATGTCAGAAATTCCTCCTATGATTAGTCCAGCAAAAAGTAACATAGTCGGAAAGTAATATGTATCTAAACACCACTTTACACCTTTACATAAAAGGCCTATTCCTAAAACAGCTCCAACCAATATAAAAAATAAGAATTTTAAATTTTCCAACGTTATTTTTGTCGGTTTGGATATAATACTAATTAGTTTTTCGTAAATGCCAAAAGAAATTGCTATTATAGCACCACTTACTCCAGGTATAATTTTTGCAGTTCCAATAATAAAACCCTTAAACATTAACATTAAATATTTCATACTAAAATATATCACTTATAAAAAAATAATATTACTAATAAAAGTCATATAAGCAAAATATTTAAACGTTTAAACATTGATTCATGAAATAAAGAAGAAAGTACTTTCTTTTAAACAAAAAAGAAATACTAATATATAAACATATTATAATTATTCATGCAGTAGGTTGTACATTAGAAAGGGAAATAATATGGATAATGATAATCTACTATCATCACTTAGTGAACATATTGCTTATTGGTATATTTGTATCAAAGGGGAAAAAGATATTGTTTTTCCAATTAACAAAACAGTAAAAGAAAAAGCTAATCAAATATTTAGAAATCGATATCATGAAGCTGACGTTATTATTAGTGAAAATGGTGAAATTTATAAAATTTCCAAAGACATCTGTTGTCAAAGCAATACATGGTCTTATGTTTATTATTTAGATGATATGAAGAAAAACTATCGTCTAAAACGCATTTGTAAAGATCTTTTACCTTATAGTTTAGATGCAAATAATGAAGATAAGCTAAATAAAATTAATGAATTAAAAATTCCAAACAAAACAATAGTTTTGCGCATTGATCCATGCGAAATAGAAAAGGTTAAAGAAATAATCTATCCTTATTTAAAGTGCTTTACATATATAAACAGTAAAGAAAGGAAAATTATTTCTTATCCAGATGTTTTACTAGTAGAAAATGACAAAATAAAGATTCTTTTAAATTATTATCACCACCATCATATGAACAGACATATTCAAAAAATAAAGAAAGCATTATATAAATATAAAAAGATTGACATGTTCATTAAATAAATAATATCAATCTTTTTTTGTTTTTAACATTAGTGTTATAATTATATTGGTGATAAAATGCGAAAAGTAATTTCTAGACAAGTAATGAAGAATAGTGACCAATATACTATAAAAAATAAATTTTCTTCATTAGAACTTATGAATAAAGCTGCTAAAGCAGTTTTGAATAGTTATCCTTTCAAAGGAAAAGTATTAATTGTCGCAGGTAGTGGAAATAATGCCGGTGATGGATATTCTTTAGCTTTACACTTAGCAAGAAATTGTGTTGATGTAAAGCTTTTGCTCACGGAGAATCATTTTTCTATCGATGGAAAATATTACTATGATGCATGTAAAAAGGCAAATGTTAAAACAGAAATGTATAGTGAAAATTTTAATTTTGCTTCCTATGATATTTTAGTAGATGCTATTTATGGAACTGGTTTTCATGGCAAAATGCCTAAGCAAATTGCTGAAATTATTAACAAGATGAATGAATCGCAAAAGCCAATTATAAGTATCGATATAAATAGTGGGTTAGATTCAGATAATGGACTAGCAGAAACTTGTATTCATTCAACCCTTACTGTATCAATTGGAGCTTTAAAACCAGGGCATCTTTTAAACATGGCCAAAGACAACATAGATAGTTTAGTTAATCATAATATTGATATTGATATTATTGGTGAATCATATTATTTGTTAGAAGATAAAGATTTTGAAAACTTTCTATCTTCTAGATTAAATTATAGTCATAAAGGAACCTATGGCTTAGTTGGTATTCTAGGAGGCTCACTAAAATATAGTGGATCAATAAAGTTAGCCAACATAAGTCTTTCATCTTTAACGGCAGGAGCTGGTGTTGCGAGATTAATTGTTCCAAATAGCATTGTCAATGGTATTATTCCTTATATCTTAGAAAGCACTATTTATCCAATAAATGATAAAGACGACCAAATGGTTTTTGATAAGTCAGAAATTGATAAAGCATTAGAAAATGTAGATGCACTTTTAATTGGAATTGGCTGGGATCAAAACGAAAACAATCAAAAAATTCTCAACTATATTTTAGATAATTATAATATTCCAATTGTTATTGATGCTGATGGATTAAACATTTTAGCTAAAATAAAAAAAATCAAACCAAATCTTATTTTAACACCTCATTTAAAAGAATTCTCTAGACTAACAGGTATTTCAGTTGAAGAAATTTCTAAAAACCCTATAAATATAGCTAAAGAATATGCTAATAAAAATCAAATAATATTGTTGCTAAAAGGACCTACTACAATAATTACTGATGGTAAACAAGTATACTTAGTTGATAAAGGAGCACCCGGAATGGCTACTGCTGGAAGTGGAGATGTTTTATCAGGAATATTAATTGGTTTATTGGGCTATAAAACCCCAGATCTTAAAACAGTTTCTTTTTCCGCTTATATAAATGGTTTGGCTGGAGAAATAGCTGAAAGAGAAAAAAGTAGTATAAGTATGTTAGCGCGTGACACTGCTAATAATTTGACGCAAGCTATAAAACCATACATTCAAAAGAGGAAAAATGACGAAAAATAAGCATTTTCACCAAAATTTCATATCATAATGTTGATTAAAAAATAATAAATATGATATTATATAAAAGGAAAGATGAGGTACAAAAGATGAATGAAAACAAAAGAATGCTAATATTTTTTATTTCAATAGTATTGATTGTAGCAGTAATCTTAGTTATAGCATTTTGGCCAGAAGCAGATACTACATTTGCTTGTGGTGTTAAAGCAGACGCAGATTATAATAAATTAGGTAGTATTAATTATAGTCAGTATGAATGTTTATATGAGCAAGATCAAAAATTTGCTCTTGCTATTTCTGATGGTTTAAATGATGATGAAAAGGCTTCACTTAATGCAGCTGCTGAGAAATTAAATGTTGGAATTTATTATCTTAGTGATGAAATTTCAAATAGTAACTTAAAAGACATTAAATCAGATTTAAAAACTGATGATGCATCTTACGATGATACAACTCTAGTTGTTGTAGATAATGGAAAAGTTACTAATGTTATGGATGAAAAGTTAAATAATAGTGATGAGATTTATAATTTCTTAAATGATGCAGGATTAGCAAAATTTGCTTGCGGAGCAACAAGTGATTCAGAATATGAAAACTTATCAAGATTAACTTATGATCAATACGATTGCTTATATAATAGTGACGACCCATTTGTAGTAGTAATTACTCAATCTACTTGTCATTATTGTGAACAATTTTTACCAGTTATAAATGACTATGCAGGTGAAAATAATTTACCAGTTTATTTCTTAGAAATAGACACAATGGATCAAGAAGATGTTCAAAATATATTCTCTTCATTAAGCTATTTTGATGAAAATTCTGATTGGGGAACTCCACTTACTTTAGCTATTAAAGATAAAGAGGTTGTTACAGAACTTAGTGGATATACTAATAACACACCTGAACTTGATAATATATTTAGTGAAATTGGATTAAAATAATGAGTTTTTACTCATTATTTTTTTTCAAAAAAAAACACCTTAATTGCAGGTGTAACCTTCTTCTTCTAAAGATTGTTTAATTTCATTAAAGGATGAATTTTTTGAAATTCCTAAACTTTCTTTTGTGTCATCATCCATTTGACTATAAATTCCATTAATTGTTATAGAAACTTGATTGTCTTTTTTAGTGGTATTATATTTTATTCCTTCTTTATCTTTATACTCCGACATAGATGACTCTAAACTGTCCACGAATACATCTTTATAATCCATATATTCATCATTAAGCTCAATTGTCATTAATGCATCATATGAATAAATCTTATCATTTTTAAAAGTAATAACTTGATTTTCGTTCATTTTACCTGCATCAATGTCTTCTTCTTTAGAACAACTTAAAGACTTCTTTCCGCAGCCTGTTAAGATCATCGAAAAAAATAAAAATAACATTAGAAACTTAATTTTTTTCATTGAATCACCCTTAATTAAGTATAACTATATTTTATATTTTAATCAATGTTTTTAGTAAAATATAATTTAATTTCTACTAAATTTGTTTCAATATATTTATTTTCTATGCCATAGTCAAAAATATTTTTAAGCAAATTCATAATTTTTCTAATATAACTTTGGCTATATAAATGACCATTATATGTTTTATTTGTTAAATACATATAAAAATAGTCAATATCATTACTAGTAATTTTTTTAATGTCTTTATAGCCTAAAACATCTTTAATAAAATTATTGTAAATTCCATCATAAATACCTTTAATTTTATGTTTATTCAACATCTCTTTATATATTTGATTTAAAGTTTTATCTCCCCC
>CALVIJ010000060.1 GCA_944329505.1 uncultured Bacilli bacterium
AAAGTATAAATTACAAGCCTCAGTTGTAACGGTCAAACCATAAGGAACAGGAAGTCCCATATTCGTCATTTCTGCTAAATTGGCTCCTTTGCCACCTAATAAATTTCTTAAACCTTTATTTCCTTCATCAAATAAATACACATATTTTTTCATTAAATTAGCCTCCTTTATTTCTTATGAGCTCTGGGATGAGTACTCAGATAAACCTGTCTTAATCTTTCATTAGATACATGAGTATATATCTGGGTTGTCGATAAACTCTCGTGACCTAATAAATCACCTACACTCTTTAAATCAGCTCCATCATTAAGCATATGAGTTGCATAAGTATGCCTTAGAGTATGTGGTGTTACATGAATTGAAATGCCAGCTTTTTTAGCAGTTTCGGTAACAATTTTTCTAATTTCCCGTTCATTTAATTTATCACTTCTTTTACCTATTAATAAATATGGACTGTTCCCATGATCTAACTTTAAATATTTATCGATTAATTCCGCACATTTACTACCATAGTAAACATATCTTTCCTTATTACCTTTACCTAGTATTAATATTTTTCTTTCTTTAAAATTAATATCATTTAGTTTTATATTAGATAGTTCGCTTACTCTAATTCCGCTAGAATATAACATTTCTAATATCAAAGCATCCCTTAAACCATATTTATTACTTCTATCAGGGAAAGCCAATAACTGTTCTAAATCTTCATAATTCAAATAATTAGGTAATGTTTTTTCAACTTTTGGATTACTAATCAATCTCATAAAATTGTCTTTGATGATTCCTTCACTTTCTAAATACTTAAAATAACTTTTTAAAGAGCTTACTTTCCTTGATATCGATCTATTACTGTATTTATCTTCATATAATTTCCTTAAATATTTCCTAATAAGTTCTATATCAAGCGGCTTTTTATCGGCAAAGTTATAAAAGTTTCTTAAATCAATTTCATAATTTTTAATTGTATAATCAGAAAACCCTTTTTCATATTTTAAATAATTCAAAAAATCATGAACATCATCCATACCATCACCTATTATTAAGTATACCACAAATAATAAAAAAACAAATAAACTTTTTAAAGCTTACTTGTTTTATTGTTTTTCTAGTTATAAATGTTTTTTCAAAACTTTATCTACTTTTTTCTTATTAACATCAGAAAGTTCAACTAAAGGAAGTCTAGGCTTACCAAAATCATAGCCCATTTGATTTAAAGCATATTTAACTGGTATAGGGTTTACTTCGCAAAATAAAGCATCTATCATATCTATATTTCCAGAATAAATTGCTAAATCATCTCCGCACAAACTAGCTATTTTAGCCACTTGAGAAATATTACCACTGGCTTCTTTAATTCCAACAATATTATCTATTTTAGATAATTTAAGGCAAGTTTCCGGTAATATGTTAACTCCAGTTCTAGATGAAACATTATATAAAATAATTGGCAAATTTACTGAATCGGCTATTGTTTTATAATGGGTAAATAAACCTTCTTGAGTGTATAATATGGAGTTACTAAAAGTAACCCATCAGCGCCTGCTTCTTCAGCATATTTACTTATTTTTATAGCATTTATTGTATTATTGCTTCCAGTTCCAACAATAACTTTAATTCGATTAGAATTTTTTTCAATCGTATAATTAATTAATTGTGTCTTTTCTTCTTCGTTAATGGTTGCAGCTTCACCTGTAGTTCCACATACGATTACAGCATTAACTCCAGCGTCTATCTGATTATCTAATGGTTTCCATATTCCTCATAATTGACGCTGTCATCAGTAAATGGTGTGGCTATAGCAGTTCCAACACCTTTAAATATTTTTTCTTTCATAATTGTTCGCCTCGTTTATTAATTATAATGCATTTTCTTCATATTTCTATCTTCTAAAAATTCACGCTTTTTATAAAAATTCATACCTTACATACAAAAGAGACTATCTTTTAAGTCTCTTGTTTTCTACAATACTGGTGTCCGTATAAGGCGATGCATCGAAAAGTGGTAATTGGCCATCTATAACATTGCTTTTTTTTGGTCTTTTTCTCTTTTCAACTTTCTTTGGATGATTTAAATTATATTCAATCTTAGCTCTTTCTAATTCTGTAAGTTCTGAAGGATTTCTAACAATTTTCTTATTTTGCTTAATTAGTTCATAATTATGACGCCCAACTTCAAGTCCTCTAATTGTTTTATATCTTTTAAATTCTCTAATTAAACTAGCTTTAGCTTCCCAAAGAGAATTTTGAGCATCCTTTTCGTCAGAATTTTTTAACATGAGATATTTACTCAAGACATTTATAAAGTAACTATTAGTATATCTACGTGAAAAAATAAAAGTCAAAAATTCTGGGTCTTTTTCTATTTTATTTAAAAACCAGTTCATATAAAGTGTAATACTGCTTTTGGGTACTAATGCTTCTCTAAGATTTTCCGTTGCTAATTTTCGAATAAAATTCATATCATTAAATACGAGTTCTAATGCATTTAAGTGCCCACCGCTATTATACTCAATTGTAAAATATCCTTTTTCATACCCTGGAAAAACTAAGCTAATAGCTTTTGCAAGTTCTTCTTCATTAGAAAAATTAGAAGTAAAGGCGTCTATTTCTGTAAGTGCGAATTTATTGCGGTGAGATCCATCTTCAAAATCTAAACTAAATGTTTTTTTGTTTCCATTATAATAATGATAAACAAGTCTATATCTATTTGTTTTTCCACCCATTTAAATCACCAATTATATTATAGCTTAAAAAAGTGAAAACAGCAAATTCACTTACCATTTCCACTCACTAACTTCTGGCATGTCGACGCCATACTCTCTAATATAATTATAATGCTTCTTCAACATTTCTTCCATTTCTAAAATTACGTTATCGCCATCTTTACCTAAATCCAAGTTTTTAATAGCATCAATTACTAAATGATAACGATCTATTTTGTTTTGAACACGCATATCAAATGGAGTTGTGATAGTTCCTTCTTCCTCATATCCATGAACAATCATGTTTTTATTATGTCTAAAATAAGTAAACTCATAAATTAATGATGGATAACCATGGAAAGCAACTATAACTGGCTTATCTTTGGTGAAAAACTTATCGTATTCTTCATCACTCAATGATTTAGAATATTCCATGCTTGATTTTAAGCACATCAAATCTAATACATTAATAAATCTAATTTTTAATTTAGGAAATTTTTCTTTTAATATCTTTGTTGCGGCTACCATTTCTAAAGTTGGACAATCACCAATAGAGACCATCACAATATCAGGATTTTTATCATCACTTACCCACTTCCAAATAGAAAGTCCTTTATCAAATTCTTCTTTAGCTTCTTTCATACTAATCCACTGTAGACTAGGATGTTTAGATGCTACTATAATATTAATTTGATTTTTAGTTTTCATACATTCGTCAAAACAAGTAATTAAACTATTGGCATCAGCTGGTAAATACATTCTGACTATACTATCTTTCTTGGTAGCCATATGATTTAGAAATCCAGGATCTTGGTGAGTATACCCGTTATGATCTTGCTGCCAAACATTAGATGTCAATACATAATTAAGTGATGAAATATCTCTTCTCCATTTTAAATTTTGACATACTTTTAACCATTTTGCGTGCTGTCCAGCCATTGAATCAATTACTCTAATAAAAGCTTCATAACTCACAAATACGCCATGACGACCAGTAAGTAGATATCCTTCAAGTAATCCTTCACAAAAATGTTCGGATAAATAACTATCGACTATTTTACCATCTTTGCTTAGATTTTCATCACCATCTTTAATATCCATTTGCCAATCACGAAGTGTGCCATCAAACATTTCATATAGTCTATTACTCATCGCTTCATCAGGACAAAATAATCTAAAATTATCATTAAGTTTATAAACATCTCTAATATATTTGCTGAGTTCTAACATATCCTGGGTCTTATAACTACCATGTTTATCAAACTTAACTTCTAACTCTTTAACATCAGGTAACTTAATTATTCTTCTAAGTAAACCACCATTAGCATTTGGATTAGCTCCCATTCGGTATTTTCCTTCTGGGATAATCTCATAAATTTCTTTACTTAAATGACCATTTTCATCAAATAACTCTTCAGGTCTATAACTTCTGAGCCACTTTTCTATTTGTTTAATGTGCTCATCACTATCTGGTACTATTGGAACTTGATGAGCTCTAAAGGTTCCAGCAATTTGTTTGCCATCGACAAAATCTGGGCCAGTAAATCCTTTAGGTGTTCTTAAAATAATCATTGGATAAATAATGCGGCCTTTAAATTTACCACTCTTAATGGCCTTAATTTCTTCCAATACCCTATCTAAAGTATAATACATTTTTTTGTGCAAAATATTAATATCTTCAGCTTCGACTAAATATGGATGCCATCCTAAACCGTTAAAATAACTTCCTAGTTCCTTTTCACTCATTCTACCGAATACTGTCGGATTGCTTATCTTATATCCATTTAAATTTAAAATAGGAAGTACAACTCCATCTGTTTTAGGGTTAATAAATTTATTACCATTCCAAGAGGTCGCAAGAGGTCCCGTTTCAGCTTCTCCATCACCAATAACCGTGGCTACAATCAGATCAGGATTATCTAAAACAGCTCCAAAGGCATGAGCTAAAGAATAACCTAATTCTCCACCTTCATTAATAGATCCTGGGGTTTCTGGGGCTGCATGGCTAGGAACTCCTCCAGGGAAAGAAAATTGTTTAAATAATTTTTTTAATCCTGCTTCATCCGTTGTAATATCAGGATATATTTCGCTATAAGTTCCTTCTAAATATACATTAGCTAAAGGGCTATTCCCACCATGACCAGGTCCAGAAATATAAATCATATTTAACTTATTATCTTTAATTAATCTATTTAAATGAGTATAAATAAAATTTTGTGATGGTACTGTTCCCCAATGACCAACTATTTTTTGTTTTAAATCGGTTTTTTTTAATTCTCTTTTTAAAAGAGGATTGTCAAGTAAATAAAGTTGACAAGCCGAAAGGTAATTAGCGGCTCTAAAATATTTATCTAAAATATCAATTTTACTTGTAATATCTTTCATGAAATACTCCCCCTTATTCTCTATTACTATAACTTTGGCTATACTTTTAAGTCGTTACTTTCACCATTTTAATTTTAACATATTCAATAACAAAAAAGAAGTCATTTTATGTTTTAACACAACTTCCTTTACAGTATGATTATTTTAACGTAATTTTATAAAGTTCTCTATCACCAACATTAAAAACAACTTCTTTAACATCATAATTTGCTCCAATCGATAAAGATATCATGTCTAATGTTTCTTTAGAAATATCCTCACCAACTGCATCATTTAAAATATCTTCGTTAAATTGTAAGTACATATTTCCATCTTGGATTTCACTAGATACCAGTTTAGTTCCATCATTTAAAAAACTCATTAAATTCTTATTATAATCAAAGTTACTAGCTAATTCATCAATAATAATACTGGCTTTATCTCTATCGTCATTTATATATTTTGTCACTGGGACATAATAATAATTATCACTTATCTGATTAATATAATAAATCGTTACATCGGTAATATCTTTTGTACTAGTTAAATCAAATTCTTTATTAATTCCAAACGACTTATCTAAAGTAGAAGGTAAATTTATTTTTGTCTTTGGTAATTTAGTTAAAATATCTCCTTCAACATAAATAATAACTTTATCAACTCCATCGATAGAAGTTAGCGTGTAAACTATTGACTCTACCATTTTTTCTTCTAAATCTTTAGAAACATCTAATAGATCTTTAGAAAAGTCAACTTTAATTAAACCTTCTTCATAACTTAAACTTAAAATTTCCGTATTCGGAGGAATTATTGCGCTAAAACCACTAGGTATTTTACTATCCAT
>CALVIJ010000061.1 GCA_944329505.1 uncultured Bacilli bacterium
CTAGTCTACTTAGTTATATGTTAGCGATGGGACTTATCTTTAATATTTCTAATGAAGAGATGCGTTATACAAATTAAAAAAGCTCAATTCTAGTAATGTCTACCTAATGCGGTAGTTCACTAAAATTGGGCTTTTTATAATTAATTGTGTGATAGTTAATAAACAGATTGCTTTTAATATTTATGACTATAAAACTTTGATAAAAATGATTTTTATATAATTTATTTAATTAGTATTATCTCTACCAAGTAGTATACCGTCATCTAAGCAGTATGAATATGTTCGATTATTATTGCCTTCAAATTGCCAACAACCATCCTTGTCTCCTATATATTTCGCTTCTACACCACCTTTTTTTAATTGTTCTATTACTTCTTCTTTACTTTTGAGAATTAGTTGTGTTTCGTTATTTTGTTTATTCTCGTTAGTTGTATCTTTTGGTGTTATATTAGAACGATATACAAAGTAACCAACTACTCCAGTTAGGACAAGAATTAATAAAACTATACATATATTTTTTTTCATATTGTCACGCTTCTTTCGTTTTTAATTTACTAATCAGAGGTGTCACAATAGTTATAGTCAAAACAATAGTCTCTTAGTGAATTGTTATGTATACATTTTGAACATACTTGTGATACTCATTAGGCATATAACTTTATCCAAAAAGGAAATTTTTCCAAACTATCATAATGTTATCTACTTTAACCAATTAAACTTTATTAGCCATCACACCATACATAATTGGTATATAAATTTCTCGGTAAATTATCGTGAATACTTCCACCAATTAAAGAAGAAGAACCTTGATAGTATGTACCATCGCTCCAATGGTAACATCCATCCTTTAAACCACCTGATTGCTCTTGGTCTACACTAGTATTATGGTCAATTTCACCACCATACATATAAAATCTATTATAATTACGAACACCAGCATCATAATGGGCATTATTATGATGAATTCTTCCACTGTGCAAATGTAAAGAACCATAATTCCAAAGAGTTCCGTCCCATGATTGATTATCATGAATATTAACATCATATAAATGCATAGTTCCTGCTCCCCAGATTGCTCCACCACCAGCAGTAGTATAATTGTTTAAAATTTCTACATTGCGCAAAGTAACATTTGAACTAGGGTCTCTATTAATTGCACCACCATAGTTATTTAAATTTCTAGCATTTCTTAGTATACAGTTTTGAATTATGGTTTCACCGGTTAATGCAAGCATCGCATTTTTTGCATTCTTATTGTTACCATCAATAATTAAATTATTTATAATTAGTTTAGAATTTTTGTTAGCTTGATAAATCATGGCCCATTCATAGGTGTCATTTCTATAAATAATATACTTGTTATTTCCATCGCTTGTTAATGTTACTGTTTTAGCACCAGTAAGTGATTGAAGTTGATTACTTAAATGAATATTAGATAATAAGACAACTTGTCCGTTATTTTCTACTGTATCAAATGCTTTTTGAAGAGTTGCAAAAGGTTTTTTTCTGGAACCATAACCACTATCACTACCACTAGCTGATATATAACAAATATTTCCTGGACAGAAAGTTTCTTCTACTTTGCCTACCTTTCCATCAGAAATGTTTCCTGCTTTATCTTTCACCCAAATATAATATGTTCCTGGTTCTAAAGCCTTAGAAAAGGTTTTAGTCTCTTTTGCATCACTAGATACGGAAATCCATCCACTGTCATCTTCACTTGGTTTTGAATTAGTTGTAGAAATATACATTCCATTAATTCCACTAATGTCATCTCTAGCTATTATTTGTAGATTGTTTTTATCATCATTCCATGTTCCCATAGTCACTTTTGTAATAACAGGGACATCACTATCAATATTTATGAGATTAATTTTAGAGGAAATAATTTTTTGACTTTTAAGTCTAGCTTCTAATTGGCCGATTTTCGTAAATGTCAACTCAATGTTACCGCCTTTATCTGCACTACTATCTCTAGTCCATGTTCCTCCATCAATTCGGTGAGAAGCTTCATAATTACCATCTATTGAAGGATAAATTATTGTGACTTTTCTCTGTTTAACCCAACTACTACCACTTGGCTCAACTTTAAAGTCTATCATTGGTAAGGATGATAATTCTTCACACTCATCACCAGCTTTAAGTTCATAGTCGGCATTTCCAGTACTATATACTGTTACCATTACTGATTGATCTGTTATATCTTTACCGGTTGTAACGTCAATTACTGGGGCAACTAACTTACCATCATCAACTAGTCTTTGAATTGGGATACAGTATCTTCCACTCTTTCCTGGTGGATATTCACTTGGGTGTTCCCTTATATACTAATCTGTAGCATCAAAAATGAGCTGGTTTTCTGTTTCTTCTGCTGTATTTCCACTATTTGTAATTCTATTAATCATGCCAGGAACAATTAATACTAATAACAAAGATATAATAACAATTACTCCTAATAATTCTGCTAAGGTAAATCCTTTTTGGTTCGTGAAGCTACCTCCTTATTATTATCAGTATATCACAAAATACTCGAAAAAAAACAGCTCTATAAGAACTTTTTTAGAACATCTTTCTAAAATTATTCTTCTGTAGCTGCTTCTTTTGTAGCAATAATTTCTTTACCTTTATAAGTTCCACATTTTTTACATACACGATGTGGTTTAACAGGTTCTCCACATTTTGGACATACTGTTACAGTATTAGCACTTATTTTATAATGAGTACGACGCATTCTACCACTAGTCTTACTAACTTTTCTTGCTGGTACGGCCATGATAACACCTCCTATAATAGATCTTTTAATTTGGCAAGGCTATTATTTGCCTTTTCTTCGCCATCAGTTATTAGTTCCCAACCGTTTCCTTTTGTTTTCATATTTTTGGCCTTTGGGCTAACGACTCTCATGGGAATTTCCATTAATATATTTTCCTATATTATTGGGAAAATATCAATAGTTTTTTTGTTTTTTTTGAAGTTTTCGTCAATTTCATTTAAATTTTCTTCAACTTCTAAAGCAAATGGATAATCTACTGGTTCTAGAGTAAGATTACAAGGTAAAATCATTTTGCCTTGTATGTTTAATTTTATGAAGTATTCTTCTAAATCTTGGATTATTTCTCCTTGAACTATTACTTCATCCATACTTAAGATTCCAGCTTTTTTTAAATCATCTTCAGGAAAATTTACTTTAGTGTCGATGACAATTTTTGGTTTCGTATTTAAAATATTTAAATCAATTTCCATTTGAACCACCATAAACATTATATATTATTTTAAAATCGAGTGCAAATTCAGTATATTTTTTTATATTTTTAACAAACTAATTTTGGGTGGGTTTTATGAATTTTTTGATATATATTGCAATTTTTTTATTAAAAATTATTGAGGATGCTTTAGCTACTTTACGATTAATCGTAGTTAGTAATGGCAAAAAAAAATTAGGTGCGATACTGCAATTTGTGGTGACTTTGATTTGGATTGTATTAACAGGTACTGTTTTAATGGGATTACAAAAAGATATTTTTAAAGCTATTGCCTTTGCTTTTGGAGCACTTTTTGGATCATATTTAGGCAGTGTTTTAGAGGAAAAGATAGCTCTTGGAACTAATGTGTTTATGGTGGAAATTAATAGAGATAAGGCACAAGTTCTTATAAATAATTTGGAAAATGAAAAATTTAAAATTTCTAAAATTAAAAGTGGGAATGACGGAATGGTTATTTTAATGATTACAGGAGCTAGAAAACAAACTAGTAAGGTTGTTTCAATAATTAAAAATATTGATGATAAAGCGGTAATTTTAAGTGAAAAAGTTAAAATTGTTCCTTCTTTTTAATTATTTTATACATATTTAAAGAATAGTCCGTGATGATGTTTTCATTTTTATTGATTTTATTTAATTCTTCTTTGGTATTTACTGTCCATCTAAAGGTTTCTTTATTTGGAATTTTTTTATTATATATATAATTTATGGAATTGAAATCAAAGTTATTACTTAAGTACTTATTATTTATTTTTACACTGATAATTAATCCGCATTTTATATTAGAGAATTGTTTAAAATATTTTATAAATTGATAATTGAAACTACAAATATAATAATTTAAGTTATATTTATTTAATGTTTTGATTAACTTTTTTGACATTATTTTTATATCTTTTTTATCTACTTTAACTTCAATCATAATTATTTTATTATTATTTGCATTATTTAAAATTTCTTCTAATGTGTTTAAACCAAGTTTTTGTAATTTTATGGCATTTGTATGATTTATATAATTGCCATTATAAAACGGATCATGATTTATAATTAATTTATTGTCTTTGGTTAATCTTATATCTAATTCTACACCATCAGTATATTTACTTTTCAAACTATTGATAATGGCTTCTAAGCTGTTTTCTCGATGAATTCCATCATTACCTCTATGAGCGATTATTTTCATATTATAGTTTATTAAATTATAATTTTTATATTCATAATAAAAAGCGGTCGCTTTAAGCGACCTAGGAGTAAAAATTGAGAATAAAATTCTCAAAGAAATTATATGCCCTCTACCCACCCTTGAATATTTCTATTCTACTCTCTAAACATTTCTCATTATCATTATAGAATATTTTTAAACATATGGCAACAATTTTTGATATATAAAAAGAAAGTTTTTAACTTTCTTTGGTTGTTTATATATTACTTTAAATACAAATTTATTGTCTTTTATTCATATATGGTTTTACAGTTTTATAAATTACTTCATTGATAGCATCTATATTTTTAGGCTGGCCATTTTCAGAACATTCAATAGTTACAAAATTATATTTTTCAGCAAGTTCTATATATGCGGTTTCAGCATGCTTTAAATGATTTGGATCTTTTTCATGACCATCAGCTTTTTCTTGACGATGGGTTTTTAATTTTTCAGCAACTTCAACTGGCATATGAAGGAAAATGGTTAAGTCAGGTTTTGGTAATTGCATTAAATCGAATTCTAATTTATCTAACCAGTTATACATTTCTAAACGTTCTTTTTTTTCTTCTATTTTTCCACCTTGATGAGCCATATTAGAATAAATATATCTATCTAAGATAACGTTATATCCTTGTTCTAATAAGAAATTGATTTTATTTATGTTATATTTGCGGTCGGCAGCATAATACAAAGATGCGACTTTAGGATCAACTTTAGTGGATCCTTCTTCAAAATAACATGAACCAAAGTTTTCTTTGCCTAAATATGGTCCGCCTATTATTCTTCCAGTTGGTGAATTATAATTTGGAAAAGAAAAGTTTTGAACTTGATAACCTTCTTCTCTTAGTTTTTTAATCAACAAATTAGTTTGGGTTTCTTTGCCGGAACAATCCGTTCCTTCAATAGTTATTAATTTCCCTTTCATAACATTTATCTCCTTTTATATAAAACATGTTTATGTTTTATTTTTGTATTTTCATCTTGTTTTTTATCTAATATTTGGGTGTCATATTCATCTTTGTTAAAATGCGGAAAATATGCATCAGCATTTGATGAGGCTTCTATTTCAGTTAAATATATTTTATCCGTATATTCAAGTAAGGCTTTATAAATACTAGCTCCGCCAATATTAAATATTTCTTCTTCACTATCTTTGTAATCGTTTAAAAATTCTGGAATACTGTGGTAAACTTCGACTTTTGGAATGTCTATATCTGTATGAGATAAGACAAGATGCTTTCTTTTAGGAAGTAATCGTGGTAATGATTCAAATGTTTTTCTTCCCATGATGATTGTATGACCTAAGGTTTGTTCTTTAAAAAATTTCATATCTCCAGGAATTTTCCATATTAAATTGTTATTAAGTCCTAGTTCTCC
>CALVIJ010000062.1 GCA_944329505.1 uncultured Bacilli bacterium
TTATTATAGTGATTATTATTTGTTATTTTTTGTCACATATTATTCTAAAATAATTATAAAACATTTTTAAACATTAGGCAACAGCATATCTCACGATTATATATACTATTCACCAATTATATTATACCCCCCCCCCCCATGGAAATTTCAAGTCATAACACAATAATAATACAAAAAAAGAACAAGTTTTACACTTGTCTCTTTGTGGGGGTGGTGGGGTGTTTGTTATTCTTTAAATTCAAATTCGTAATCCATTATTCTTATTGGATCTCCATCTTTAGCCCCTAATTCTCTTAATTCATCGTCAATTCCCATTTTTCTTAATTTATTAGAAAAACGGAATATAGCTTCATCTGTATCTAATCTACTCATAATTAAAAGTTTTTCTATTTCTTTACCACTTATTACCCATGTATTATTATCTTTAGTAATTTTGTAAGGTTTTTCTTCTTTAAATTTATAAATAACATGACTTTCAAATTTTTCGTTTTGGTATAAAGCGGCTTTTGGTATTTCATCTAGCATGTCAGCTAGTTTTAAAATAATTTTGTTGATTCCATCACCATTTATTGCAGACATTTCAAATATTTCTTTATCTACTTTTTCTTTAAATGATTTTAAATTGTCTTTGGCGGAAGGCATATCCATTTTATTAGCAATAATAATTTGTGGTTTTTCAATTAAAGATTTATCAAAGTTTTCTAATTCTTTATTAATGGTCACATAATCTTTATATGGATTGTTAGTATAACCACTCATATCAATTATATGAGCAATAACCCTAGTTCTTTCAATATGTTTTAAAAATTTGTCTCCAAGACCATGGCCTAGTGAAGCACCTTCAATAAGTCCAGGTAAGTCAGCAACCACAAAACTTCGATTATCAGAAGTTTTAACAACACCTAAATTTGGTTTTAATGTGGTAAAAGGATAATCGGCGATTTTTGGTTTTGAAGCTGATATTTTAGATATGAATGTAGATTTCCCAACACTTGGCATACCAACTAAACCAACATCAGCCATTAATTTTAATTCAATTTTAATTTTTATTTTTTCACCAGGTTCACCATTTTCTGCATAATGTGGGGCAGGATTTGATTGAGTGGCAAAAGCCATATTACCTCTTCCGCCGCGACCACCTTTAGCAATGACAACCTCTTCACCATTTTCTGTTAAATCGGCAATAACTAAACCGGTGTCAAAATCAGTAACAACGGTTCCAGCTGGCACAGGTATAATAATATTCTCGGCATTTTTACCATGCATACCTTTACCCATACCATTTTCTCCTTTAGCACCTTTGATTATTTTTTTATACTTGAAATCAACTAAGGTGTTTAATCCTGAATCTACTTTGAATATAATATCTGAGCCTTTTCCACCATTTCCACCAAAAGGTCCTCCCATAGCAACGTATTTTTCTCTTCTAAATGCTAGACAGCCGTTTCCTCCACTGCCTGCTATAAGTTCAACCACTGCTTCATCTATAAACATAATATCACCTGTTTCTTAGATATATTATACATTATTAACATTTTTATAACAAGAAAAAAAGGATTATTTTAATAATCCCAATGAACAGTTGCATTAGTTGCTCCCCAAGGACTTTCAAGAATTTGATCACTTGTGGTTTTTATGTAGAATATTAAACCATCATTTCCATTAAAAGCGGTTTCATCTATTTCTTTAATATTAGATTTAATGGTTACGTTAATTAATTGTTTTTCACTAAAGGCTCCGGCTCCAATTGCATCTACAACACTACCATTTAAGGTTTCAGGAATAAAAACTGTTTTATCACATGAATCGTCATAACTAGTAATGGTTATATTATTACGGGAATTAATTTCTGTTGTGAAACACTCAGGATTTGTCGTTAAATTTTGAACATCATCTAAGGCACTTTCTTTAATTTTATCGTTGGCTAGTTTTCTATTACCTAAAATTGACACAGTACCTAAAACTAGAAGTAAAAACAAAGATAAAATGCCATATAACAAAGCTGACGTAATAAAACCTTTTTTATTCATTTTGCCATCCCCTATTCTGTTTAAATTATACCTTATTTATTGTTTTTATACAAGAGTTTTAGGTTTATATAATGCTCTTTTATAAAACGTGCGAATAAATTATTACAGGTGATATTATGCGAAATTTTTGGTGTGGACGTGGCAAATGGTCTCTTATTTGTTTAATTTGTATGATTATTCTATTTTACCAAATTTTAATTACAATATTTGTAGTAACTCGTTTTAATGTGTTTTTAGTTTTCGTATTTATGCTTTTATTATTTTGTTCAATCTTTAGGCTTTTTTGGTGAGATTAGCATTTCTGTTTTATAAATTTTATCAATCATTTTACTAATTGTTTTACAATTTTGATATTCAGTGTTATTTAAGTTTATAAGGTCGGGGGCGGAAATTAAAATAAATAATAATTCTTTTTCATCTTGCATTAATGGATAATGGTTTTCATACTCGTGTAAAAGGGTTTCAAAATCAAAATCTAAAGCATGATTTTGATATAATTTATAAATGTCGAAAACGGGATTTCCAATTTTAGATTTATCCCAGCTTACTAAATAAGATGAATCGGCTTCTAGAAAATGATCTAATTTTAAATTGTTGTGAAGAACGACTCTGCGTTCTTTTCTTTTTTCTTTGATATGTTCGTGCCAATGATCTAGACGTTTTTTATTTTCGCTTATAGTGTCATATATTTTTGTTATGTTTCTAGCTAGAAGTCCTTCGCTTGGACTCATATAAACTTTAGTTTCAATCAAAGTTATTAAATCAGTATAATAAATATATAAATAATTCAAGTTATTATCTAAATCTTCATATATTTTTTCATAATAATCTAAGTCGATTTCTTTATAATGAGTGGTTTTGCTATGAAGGAGAGCTGTTAATCTAATTAAATCTAAAATTTTTTGTTCTTTTGGAATATCCAAGTCTTCAATGTAATTTGCTAATTGATATGAATCATTTTCATTATTTAAAAAAAGAGGTAAGTAATCAAAACAGCGTGATTTTAAATAGTTTAAAATTTGCGGATTTAATCTTCCCTCTTTATAAGCATATTTACCTTCAGATGTATCAATTATGGTGACTTTTCCCCTTTTTTGATAACCTCTTGCTTTTATTCCTTTACCTTTTAAAATTTGATTAATTTTCATGGCTTGGAATAATTAACTTATCACCAATTTTTAAATCAGTTAAATCATTATAGGCTTCTAAATCTTCTCTATTGATTTCATATTCTTGTATTATTGATTCAGTAGTGTCATTTTCGGTTACAATGTGAACTTTATAAACAGCATATCTTTCATTTTCATCTAAATCTTCAAAAATTGATTTAACAGTATTATCGGTATCTACTTCTTCATTAGTCATTTCCTCATTACTAACCATTTGAACAGTTTGATTTTGCTGTATTTCTTCGCGAGTGTCTTCTAATGTCTCTACTTTTTCTTCAGTCACTCTACTTTCCTCCTTTTCTGGCTTTTCTTCTAAGCCATCTAAAACTACTTCAATATTAATTGAAAGTATTTCACCATTTGTGACTTCATAATAAAAATCATTAATATCGACGTCAAGATCTGTAGTATCATATTTTTGGTCGATACTAATATCAAATGGCAATTTGTATTCAAAAGAATCAATATTTAAACTAGCCTCGGTCATCTTATATGTACCACTAATAATAAATTCTCCTGATACTAAATTTTCTTCTTTTAACTTTAAGGTGTGTTCAAGTGAAATACTACTTATTTCAGATATATTAGTTTCAAGTGTAATATCTTTTTTAAAAGGTACTATTTTTTTCATGATATCTCCTCCTATAAAAATATATGTGGATATTTATTTTTTAGAATAAGTTTTCATATAATTCACTAGCATGATCGAAATTTGTTTTATTCCATATATCTTCGATATAACCATTTCTATTATTTCTATATTTTAAATAATAAGCATGTTCCCACAGATCAATAGCAAATAATGGTGTTAAGTCATAGGAAAGCGGTGTTTCTTGATTTGGAAGATTAATAATAGTTAGATTTCCATCATTATCGGTTACTAAAAATGTGTACCCTGAACCTACCAAGTTTTTAGATTTATTTATAAAAATATTTTTAAAATTATTAAAATTTCCATAGTCATTATTTATCTTATTTAAAAGCTTTCCGGTTGGTAATGATGGATTTTTGTCTAAACTTTGCCAATATAAATCATGATTTAAAACTCCGCCTGCATTATATAGAATTTGTCCTCTATCTGGTAAGGGAAACTCATCTATTCTTTTTGGAATTTGATTTAATGGAATGTGAGAATTCGGAATGAGATTATTTAAATTGTCAGCATATTTTTTATGGTGTTTATTATAGTGAATATTTACAGTTTCTGTATCGATGGTAGGCTGTAAAGCATTATAGGGGTATGGTAAAGGTATAACATTATACATTTTTTCGCCTCCTATTAATTATATTAAATTAGGTCAAAAAAAAAGAAGATAAAGTTTTTTTATTATTATCTTCTTTTACTCTATTTCATTTCTTTCTTTATTGGTTTCGTAATTCTGCTTAATTTCATCATCTGTTAATTCTTTTTTATATACCATAAAATTATACATTGTTCCTTCAAAGTATCGATTAGTGGTTGTGGTAATAGCATAGGTTTTTCCAATTGTGAAATTGTCGTCTGGATAAGGTTCAAATTTAATTGTACAAGCTGTTTCTGCAACCTTTTCACCATTTATATATAAAGCTACTCTATTTTGGGCACTTAATACGGCCGTTATATTTACTTTTTGATTTAGTAATTTACTAGTAACTACATCTTCTGTAAGTTTTGTACTACAATTTTGGGCTTCTCCATAATACCCAAACGATACATTTCCGTCATTATATTGCATTGTAAATCCTTTATTTATTGATGGTCCACGATGATATCCAAAATAACCATGATATTTCTCTACAGATGTAGTATAAACAACAAAGGATAATGTAATATTATTACCTAAAACTTCTTGTTTATATCCTGTATCAACTAAATTGTCGGTTCCATTAAATTTTAAACCATTATCATTAGTCCAATTTGAAGCTGAAAAATTATTTAAAATGCTTTTTTGAGTGGCTGCTATGTCAGGATTCAAATCTAAAGCTTTATTATACCAAGTGTCGGTTGGAGTTCCATGACCACTTTGAGTGTTTTCAATGCCATCATACATTGCAAAAAGGCCATCTAAGACATAATCATTTACTGTAATTTTTTTGACTATATTTCCCTTTGCTTTTAGACTAAGCTGTGTACTAAAAGCCGCATATCCTATGGTCAAAAATAGTAATAAACTAACAGTGGTAACTATGATTATTTTTTTTTGACTTGTCCTTTTTCTTCTCCTTGTTCTTCGCATGACTCTTCCTCCTATTATTATTTTAATAAAAACAAAGACTAGTGTCAATGGTCTTATATGATGAAAGATTCTTAAACAATAACTTTATTTCAAATGGGAAATGCTGATGTTTTTTGATAATAAAAAAGAAGATTAAAGTGGATACTAGTACCTGTCAAGTACTCACTAAATAAAAAGATTAATTAATTTGAATATTTTAGTCGATACTGTACTGGA
>CALVIJ010000063.1 GCA_944329505.1 uncultured Bacilli bacterium
CCGATGTTTTATTAAATGGTTTGATGAAAGGAGAATAACAATGATAAAAAAAATAATTTATTTGATTAAGAGATTTTTTGAAAAGGATAGCGTATTTTTTATTGGCAGTGCGGACAAGTTGCCAGAACCACTCACAAAAGAGGAAGAAGTTAAATATGTAACCCTATCTATGAATGGAGATAAAAAAGCTCGCAGTAAACTTATTGAGCACAACCTTCGATTAGTAGTTTTTTTAGCCAAAAAATATGAAAATACAGGTGTTGATTTAGAAGATTTAGTTAGTATCGGAAGTGTCGGACTAATTAAAGGTGTAAATACTTATAAGTTAGATAAAAATATTAAACTCGCAACTTATGCCTCTAGATGTATTGATAATGAAATATTAATGTTTCTAAGGAAAAATAAACGAAGGAAAGGTGAGATAAGTTTTGAGGATAACTTGAGTTATGACTCTGAAGGTAATGAATTACATTTAGAAGACATTTTAGGAACAGATAGTGATGTTGTAACAAAAGGATTAGAACAAGAGATAGAAAAGAAACTTTTATATGAAGAAATAGAAAAGTTAAATGATCGAGATAAAAAAATAATGATTTTAAGATATGGACTTTATAATAGTGAAGAAATGACTCAAAAAGATGTCGCCGAGTTACTAGGAATTAGTCAATCTTATATTTCTAGAATCGAAAAAAAGGTAATTAGAAAGTTAAAATTACTCGATAAAAATTAAAAATAAGGTGTAATACATAATTATAATGAAACTACTTTCATAATCTATTATGGAGGGATAAATATGAAAGTATGTGTTTATGCAATATGTAAAAACGAAGAGAAGTTTGCTGAAAGATGGTATAATTCGATGAAAGAAGCTGATAAGATATTTGTTCTTGATACAGGTTCTACTGATGGGAGTGTTGATACACTAAAACAATTAGGGGTTACAGTAAAACAAGAGATAATTAAGCCCTGGAGATTTGATGAAGCCAGAAATAAATCTTTAGAGATGGTTGATGAGGATGCGGATATATGTGTTTGTACTGATTTAGATGAAGTGTTTGAAAGTGGTTGGCGTGAAAAATTAGAAAAAATATGGCAAGATGATACAACCAGAGCTAGTTATACTTATAACTGGAGTTTAGATGAAGACAATAATCCAATAATTAGTTTTTATTCTGATAAAATACATGCGAGAAAGGGGTATAAATGGACTCATCCTGTACATGAGGTGCTAAGTTATGATGGAATTGAAAATAGAGTATTTGATGAATCTATTGTTATAAATCATTATCCTGATAGAGAAAAGTCTAGAGGTAGTTACTTGCCCCTTTTAGAACTTTCTGTTAAAGAAGATCCAACAGATGATAGAAATACTCATTATTTGGGTAGGGAGTATATGTATTATGGTAAATGGAATGAGGCAATAGATACTTTAATTAGACATTTAAATTTAAAAAAAGCAACTTGGAAAGATGAAAGGTGTGCTTCCATGAGATTTATTGGCAGATGTTATAAACATTTAAATAGACCATTAGAAGCTGAAATGTGGTATAAAAAAGCGTTAATAGAAGCACCACATTTAAAAGAAGCCTATACGGAACTCGCATTATTTTACTATGATATGGAAGAGTATGAAAAAGCTATTCCGCTATTTGAACAAGCCCTTAGTATAAAAAAAGATTATAAAACTTATATTACGGAATGGTTTAGTATAGATTTTAATATATATGATTTTTTATCTATTTGTTATTTCCATTTAGGTAAATACGAAAAATCATTAGATTATATCAGTAAAGCTTTAGCTATAACAAAAGATGAAAGACTTTTAAAAAATAAAAAAATAATTATAGAAAAATGTAAAGAATAAATTTATTTGCTTAATAATCTTTAAATGTCCACACCTTTCCTATATAATATTAATAGGAGGTTAGAATATATGGCCAAAAAAGCTTATAAATTATTTAGTTGGGATTTTTGTTTATCACTTATTTTGATTACAATAGGTGCGGTGATATCGGCCACCGCTTTAGAACTTATTTTAATACCTAATTCGATGATTGATGGTGGTATGAATGGAGTTTCAATCATTTTAAATACATTATTCGGTGGATCATTAGGTATGATAATTTTTATAGTTAATTTACCGTTTTTAATTTTAGGATATAGACAATTAGGTAAAAAGTTTGTCTTTAAAGCTGGTTATGGCATGATATTATTTAGTATATCGCTAGAGGTTTTTAGTGGTTATACTCCATTTATCGAGGACACACTTTTGGCCACCGTTTATGGCGGAATATTATTAGGTGTTGGTTGCGGAATTATTATAAAAGAAGGTGGCTGTTTAGACGGTACAGAAATTGTCGCTATTTTAATAAATAGAAAGAAAAGTTTATCTGTAGGCCAAGTTGTATTTTGTTTCAATATTGTTATCTATGGAATAGCTATTTTTGTACTAGGAGCTGAAAGAGCTTTATATTCTTTACTTACTTATTTTGTATCTTATAAGGTTATAGATATGGTATCGGATGGATTTAATAGTGCGAAAGCCGCCTTTATTATTACTGATGATGGTAGTGAAATCGCGAAAGAGATATTAAAAAGACTCGGTAGAACAGTTACCGTTTTAAGTGGTGAAGGGATTATTTCACATGGTGATAAAAGAGTCTTATATACAGTTATCACTAGATTTGAAGTTTCTATTTTAAAGGATATATTAGAGGAAACTGGTGATTCATCATTTGTTACGGTATTCGATGTATCAGAAATAATAGGAAATCATATCAAAAAGTCACCTTATGTAAAGAAACAATTAGAAAATCGTCAAGTTTCATGACGATTTTTATTTGGTGTGATATAATGAAATAGTTGTCGGGTGATAAAATGAAGAGAATAAAATGGGTATTAGCTACTTTAGCACTTTTAATTTTTATACTTTTAGCTTATTTGGTTTTAAAAAATCAAACTACTGGTTTTGATAATTTTATATATAGTATTGTAACCTTTTATAAAAATGATTTTTTGACTGGTTTTTATAAGTTTATTACGATGTTTGCGAGTGAAGTTGTAGTCATGGTAATTACACTTTTATTCCTTTTAATGTTTAAAAACAAAAGGTATGGTATTTTTGTGTTTATAAATGCTTTTAATATTTTGATTTTAAATGTTTTATTAAAACTTATTTTTATGAGAGATAGACCTTATGAATTAATGATTATTACTGAAACCGGTTATAGTTTTCCATCTGGTCATGCGATGGCCTCTTTAGGATTTTATGGGTTTATTATTTATTTCCTTTGGCACTTTAATTTAGGAAAAAAATCAAAAATTATTTTTACAGCCTTACTATGTACTTTAATTGTTTTAATTGGAATTAGTCGAATATATTTAGGAGTGCATTATGCTAGTGATGTCTTAGCTGGTTATATGGCCTCAACAGTTTATTTGATTATATATATCACTTATGTCAAAAAATATTTAAGATTTAGTGGTGGTGATAAAAATGTTTAAAGTAATCAAAAATTATTTGGACAAAAATCTATTTTATATATCAGTTATAATAACTGGAGCGACAAGTCTTTTGTTTGGCATGTTTTACACACTATTTAAAAGTAATGTTTTTGAAAGAGCCTCTAATGAATTTTTAGAAGGTACAGGAGTATTAGAATCATATGTAACAGTACAAAGTAATATGCCCTCTGGAATTAATTATTTTGTGATAGGTTTAGTTTTAGGAATAATATTTTTCTTTTTAACTGCTATGCTACTTCGTTTATACTTAAAAAAAGACTATTTTAAAATCTTTAATTTACTCTCTATTTTGAATAGTGTTTTAATAGTTGGTTTAATAATCTCGTGTATCTTTATTAATATTTCTTATATGTTTTCGTATATTGTTTTAATTATCTCATTACTATTATATTTGTTTATTTTTTATAAATCATTAGATGAAATATTTGATGTCAATTTAAAACAGAGAATTATTTCTTTATTAGTTTTTATAGGACCAATTATTATTATTTTGATTTTATTAAAATTATTTGTTTAAAATTATCTCTTTTCACTCAATATAGTTGTGAAAGGAGATTTTTTATGGCACGTCACAAGGTAGAAATTGCGAACGTGAATACTGCGAATATTAAGGTATTAACTTTAGAAGAACAATTGGAATTATTTAATAAATATCATAATGGTGATATGAGTGCAAAAGAAAAACTTATTAATGGTAATTTGAAATTAGTATTATCTGTTTTAAAAAGTTTTTCCGGTAGAACTTCTGATTTAGATGATTTGTTTCAAGTAGGGGTTATTGGACTTATTAAAGCTATTGATAATTTTGATTTGAATCATGAAGTGCGTTTTAGTACTTATGCTGTTCCCATGATATTAGGGGAAATTAAAAGATATTTAAGAGATAATAGTAGTCTAAGAATATCTAGAAGTATTAAAGATTTAGCTTATAAAGCCCTTAAGATAAAAGATGAACTGACATTCCAAAATAGTAAAGAACCGTCCGCATTAGAAATTGCGGATAAATTACATATTTCAGAATGGGAGGTTGTTCAAGCTTTAAATTCTTTAAAGGATACGGTTAGTATGTATGAACCTATTTATAGTGATGGTGGTGATGTTATTTATTTAGCTGACCAACTTTCTAATGATGAAAGTGTTTATGATTTAGAAACCAAAATATCTCTAAAAAAAGCTTTAAAACAGATAAAAGACAAAGAAAAATATATTATTGTACAAAGATATATGATGGGTAGAACGCAGACAGAACTAGCGGAAGAGATAGGCATCAGTCAAGCTCAAATTTCCCGGTTAGAAAAAAACGGTTTAGCTAAAATAAAAAAAATAATTAAGTAAACATGCTTTTAGTATGTTTTTCTCTTTTTCTATGATAAAATTAAAGTGGTGAGAATATGAAGTGTCCAAAGTGTAAATGTGAAATGATAGATGGCGTTTGTATTAAATGTGGGTATATGCAAAGTGGTAAAAATGTTAATGTGAATTATGATATGAAAAAAAGTGATTTAGAAATTTATGAAAAAGATTATGATAATATGATTCACAATAAGAAACTTTTAAAACCTTATTTACTTGGAACTTTGTATATCGGATATAAAGGACATTTAATAATAGGAGTATTATTATCGTTTATAGAGTTAACCGCCTTTTATTATATTTATCGATTTTTTGAGTCTCTTGCATTTAATTATCAAATTATTTTTGGACTTATGATGACATTAATGCTTTGGATTTTTGTGAGACTATTATTGGCGGGTATTTTAAATTCCTTTATACTTTACTTAGATAAAAAGAGTATAGAGAAAATTAAAAAAAACAACCCTAAAAATTATAAAGTTATTTTAACTAATCATAATAGTAATAGGACATTTTTCCTTTTTTTGAATATAGTAATATGTATATTGCTTTTTGTAATTTTTATGATAGTTATGAGTTATTTTTAAAGTAGGTGATGTTTAATGAAAAAACCAGTTATTGGTATTGTAGCCCCTAGAAAATTTAATGAGGAAAATCCATTTGAAAGCCAAAGTAGGTTTGTCGATAATTTTCCTAAAAGGATTATTGAAGCTGGGGGAATACCTATAGGGTTACTATTTCC
>CALVIJ010000064.1 GCA_944329505.1 uncultured Bacilli bacterium
TGGATGGTAATGCCTCCTGTGATCAATTGAGCTATTAATGGTAAATTAGTTATAATATCATTTGTTATTTGGTACATAATGTCCATATTTATATCTCCTTTCTATTTATTTTTTTGTTTTTTGTTTTGATTTATTTTTATCAAATTGTTTTTTTGTTTTTATTAATTTGATTAATGGATCTTTTTCTAAATTTATTTGAAACTCTCTTATTTTGTTGTTATCTTTAGAACGTTTGATAATTTTATAAAGAAAAATTTTTGTATTTGTTGCGGTTACTGTTTTGTAAATTGGTATATTTGTTTCAATTAAGTTGTCTAGATTTTGAAGTAGGGTAAAGAATTCTTCTTTAGTTCCGTATTTTAGAAATGTTTTATAGATAATGAATATGTTGTTATGAAAGTAGGCATATTCCATGTCTTTAGGGTTATCAAAAAATAGTTCTAATAATTTTAGTATTTCAACATTATATTTATATGATGTTTTTTTTACTTTGAAAATTCTTTGATTTAAAAGTTCAGTGTATCCTTCATCTAGTCCATCACCAATCCATATGTTATCTAGGTTAGTATAAAAGCCAGATGCTTGATTTTTATTGGTCGAGGCCATATGTAAGAATTCGTGAGATAATACACTTTTTTTATCAAATATTTTGTAAATGTTGATGGTGTTGTCACTAGGAGTGTAATTTCCTTCATTTTCGGGAAAATTTTGAAGATATTTTTTAATATCGTTTAAAACATTTATATGATTGATTTTTAAATCATTTAATTTGTTTATACAGGTTATGGAATTATCGAAGTCTATGTAGTTTTTAAACTGAACAATAATTTCTTCTAATTCTTTGGGGTAAGATAGTTCTTTTAAAATTTTATCAATATTTTCTAAGTAGATGTTTTCAACATTAGATAAACAATTAGTTTTGTCGATAATTTCACTTGCGGCTATATTTTTTTCTTTATTTAATTTTATTGTTTTTAAATCTTTTCTGGTTTCATTTATGTTATCTAAAAGGCAAGTAATAATGTATAGACTTGAAAATGTAGTTATGATGTTTGTAATAAATTCCATATTATTTAATTTACCAATCTATATAAAGTATAAGATGGAGTATTGAATAATCTAAAGTTGTAATTAGATACTCCGAGACCGTTTGATATATATAAATCTGTATTTTCAACTTTGTAATGATTTTCGTGATATTTTTGTGCACCTTCAGGAAGCATTACCGCTCCAATAAATGGCACTCTTACTTGTCCAGCATGTGAATGGCCAGCTAAGATTAAGTTAAAAGGATTTGTAGACATATCGTCAATGACATCTGGTTCATGAAGTAATAGTATTTTATAAACTGGACCATTTTTATCGAATGAATTTAAGTAGTCAATGGATGTAGTTAGTTTGTCGTTGATACTTAATTTATCTTGTTGGGTGCTGGCACCGGCAATGAAAATGTTTTCATATCCTTCTTTGTAGATGGTATCATAAGTATTATTTAAATCTATAAAGCCACCACCTAAAATGATGTTTGTCCATTCGTCAAAATTTAAATCATTATTACCAGTTATAGCATATTTACCCGAGGTAGCATTTATTTTGTTTAAAAGTTCACTTATTTTATTTGCTGTACTAGTTGTTATTTTGGTGTCTTTATCGATTAAATCTCCGGTTAAAACAACAATATCTGGTTCTTGTTCATTAATACTATCTACTAGTTTTGTTAAACTTTTTTCATCAAAAACTCTGCCAAAGTGAAGATCTGATATGTGAACAATTTTAAAACCATCAAAATTATCTGGCAAATTTTCAACAGTAATTTTTTGTTCTTTAACGTCAATTAGCTTTGGTTCAATAAAATAACCATAAGCGATAGTGACGCTGATGATGAGAAGTATAATTATAAATAGTTTTAAAAAAGAAAAATGTTTATTTTTATCTTTTTTCATGTTATTCACCTATGTTAATTTTAACACATTTAAAAAAAAGACAAAAGTCTTTATGAAAAAATGAGAAGAAAAGTCTGTAAAGAAAGTATTAATCCATTATGCATAAAGTGGAAGAAAATAGAAACAAAAATGTTGTTTGTTTTTTTAACCATATAAGCAAAGGCAATACCACAACTACAATAAGATAGTAAATGTAAAGGTAATAATTCGTTGACAGGAGTACCCATTAGATGTAGACTACCAAATACGAGACTAGATATAGTTACGAATAAAAAGTCGTTTTGGATGATAGATCTGAAACCTAATCTAAAGACAGTTTCTTCTAAGATAGGAGCTAAAATTACAGCAGAAATAAAAGTATATATAGGATAAAAATTAAATTCATTTCTAATGGTTGTCTCATTGGTTGACATGCCACCACCTAGGAGATTTATAAGCATGTTAGAAGCCATCATAACGACTACACCTATAATATAATATTTGAGATTTTGATTAAAATAAGTTAAATGATTTTTCTTCACATCTTGCCAAGCGGCTTTAAATTCTTTGTCAAATATTAAAAATATTATGGAAATCATCAATAATTCGACAGATAAACTATATATTATTTGAATATAACTAGGAAGTTCCGCATAGTTTATATGGAGTAATGCGAAGGGAATAGTTTGAAATATACTAAAGAAAAAGTATATAAATATTACAGCTATACCTTTTAAAGCATATTTTAAGTCGTTTTCTTTTGTTCTTGTTATCATTTTATCACCGTTACCATTATACCACGTATTTTGTGAAAAAAGATAGATAATGTAAATATATTGGAAATAAAAGGGGGTATTAAAAGTAAAGAAAATATGATATAATGTTTTCAGACGTGCAAAAAAGAGTGGGACATCCCACTCTTTAATGTAGTGTAAGGAGGTGCTTTTTTGGAAGAAAAGATTAGAGATTTATTGGAAAAAGCTATTGAAGATGCAGGTTATATTTTGGACGAAGTATTTTATGGTAAGGAAGATAATGTAAATACTTTGAGACTTGTTATCGATAAGTCTGGCTATATTAATGTTGGAGATTGTGTGAAGGTTAATGAAATAGTAAATCCAATATTAGATGAAGCTGATCCAATTAGTGAAAGTTATGTTTTAGATATTTGTTCTAAAGAGAAGGGAAGTGATGAAGATGAATAGTAAAGAATTTAAGGTGGCTTTAGATGCTTTATCAAAAGAAAAAGGTATCGATGAAGATATTATATATGATGCAATGGAACTAGCTTTAACGAGTGCTTATAAGAAAAACTATCATTCTCTTTCTAATGTACGTGTGGATATTAATAGAGAATCTGGTGAGATTAAAATCTTTTCTTATAAGACGGTTGTGTTTAATGAAGAGTATGAAAAAGAAGATGGCGTATTAGAAAAAGAAATTATTACTGATGAAGATGGTAATGAGATAGAAGTAGAAAAGGAATTCCATTTTGATGATAGAATTCATATTACTTTAGAGGATGCTCAGAAACAAGTTCCAGGAATTAAAGTAGGAGAGACTATCGAAAAAGAAGTTACTCCTAAGGATTTTGGTAGAGTGGCTGCGGCAACGGCTAAGCAGGTTGTTGTTCAAAAAATTAGAGAAGCTGAAAGAGAAATTATCAACAATGAGTTTTCAGATAAACAAGATGAAATGGTTACAGGACTAGTAGCTATGGAAGATGTTCGTAATTATTATATCGATTTAGGAAGAACTCAAGGTATTTTACCTAAGAGTGAAGTGATACCTGGTGAGACTATTAAGATGGGTTCTAGTATAAAGGTATATATTACTAAAGTTGAAAATAATTCTAAAGGACCTTTGATTTTACTTTCTAGAAAACATTATGGATTTGTTAAGAGATTATTTGAACTTGAAATTCCAGAGATTAATGAGGGAATTATCTTAGTTTATAGTGTGGCTAGAGATGCTGGTAATAGAACTAAGATTGCGGTTTATTCAGAAAATCCTAATGTCGATCCAGTAGGTGCTTGTATTGGTGAACATGGAAGTAGAATTAATAGAATTATCGAAGAACTTAATGGTGAGAAAATCGATATTGTTAAATATGAATCAGATGAAGCTAGATTTATCGAAAATGCTTTAAGTCCGGCTCGTAATCTGCACGTTTTTGTAACTGACGAGAAGAAAAAAGAAGCTTTAGTAGTAGTAGATGATGATAATTTATCACTTGCTATCGGTAAAAAAGGTATGAATGTTAAGTTAGCTGCTAGACTTACACATTTTAAGATTGATGTGGAAACGATAGAGCAAGCTAAAGAAAAAGGTATTAGTATTTATGAAGACTAGAAAAATACCGATGAGAACGTGTGTTGTTACGAGAGAGAAATTACCTAAAGGAGAACTTATTAGAGTTGTTCGTACTCCAGAAGGTGAGATTATTATTGATGAGACTGGAAAAGCTAATGGTAGGGGAGCTTATTTAAAAAAAGATAGAGATGTATTTTTGAAAGCCAAGAAAAATAAAATACTTAATAAACAGTTAGAAGTGGAGGTACCAGATAAGGTATTTGAAGAGTTAAATGATTTATTAGATTAGAAAAGAGGTGCGTAAATATGATGAGTGTTAGAGAGTATGCTGAAGATATTAATCGCGAGGTATCTGAAGTTTTAAATAAGTGTATAGAGTTAGATCTTGATGTTAAAACTGAAGATGATTTACTTGATGAAGAAGCTATTATAATGCTTGATAACAGTTTTGATGAAATAAGCGAAGAGATGGAAGACGAAGAGATTGCAGAAGAGGTAGCTTTGGAAGAAAGCGGTATGAAAACAGTTAAAGCTGATAAGAAAAAACCAGCTAAATTACCAAAGAAAGTAGATAGTAAAAAGAGTTTGGCGCAAAAGAAAAAAGCGATGTATAAGAGTAAGGAAAAATTACAAAGTAATGCACCATCACGTAATGAAAATGTAGTTTTATATAAAGAAAATATGACGATTAGTGAACTTGCTATAGCTATGGGAGTAAATGCAAGTGAGCTTATTAAGAAGTTATTTACTTTAGGAGTAATGGTTAATATTAATAGTCCGATTTCTTTTGAAAATGCGGAAATTATAGTTCTTGATTATGGTAAGGAACTAAAAAAAGAGGAAACAGCTAATGTAGCTAATTTTGAAGAATTTGAAGTTAACGATAAAGAAGAAGATTTAGTTTCAAGACCACCAGTTGTAACAATTATGGGTCATGTTGATCACGGTAAAACTACTTTACTTGATGCTATTAGAAAAACTAATGTAGCTGAGGGTGAAGCCGGTGGTATTACACAAGCTATTTCAGCTTATCAAGTTAAATATGATGACAAATTAATTACGTTTATTGATACTCCAGGACATGCGGCATTTACTGAAATGCGTGCTAGAGGAGCTAGTATAACAGATATCGTTATTATAATTGTGGCTGCCGATGATGGAGTTATGCCACAAACTAGAGAGGCTATCGATCATGCTAAAGCAGCTGGTGTTCCAATTATAGTTGCAATTAATAAAATGGATAAGCCAGGTGCTAATCCTGATAGGGTTATGAATGAAATGGCTGAGGCAGGACTTATGCCAGAAGAG
>CALVIJ010000065.1 GCA_944329505.1 uncultured Bacilli bacterium
GTTAGCTTCTAATTCACTCATCTTTACATTTAAAGCTGGTCTTAAACGATTATAAAGTTCTTCTAATGAATTAAATTCTAAATCCATGATTCTCATCCCCTCATATATAACCATTATATATTAATTTAACTTAATTTTAAAGTATCTTTCCAAAAATTAGCAATTTAAAATTTGTGTTTTTTAAAGAAAAATGATATTATATTTAAACCCAAAAGGAGATGATATAATGTTTCAAGTAAAAATAGATAATGGGGAAAACGAAAAAAAATATTATGTATTTGGTGAACATGAATATACTATAATTGGCGAAATAAAACCTCCAATATTAGCTCACCCAAATTATTATGATATGGAAGTCAAAACAGAAAATAGCATAACTATGAAAAACCCATCAACAACTAATATAGTAATTAACCAATACCCAAAAAAACAAGAAGAGGATTACGATGATTACGATGATTACTATGATTCTCGCAGAAACAGCGATGTAGATTTTCATAAAACAGATGGTGGCCAAACCATAACTAGTTCATCACGAAAAAGTGTAATTTATACTAATAATTGTCCTGTAATTATTGACAGTAGTTATATTGATGGTGATTGGACTTTTCAAAGACAGGTATCATTTGGTCAACCTCTTACTATAGAAGAATACGAAATACTTTACGAATTATATTTAGAACAAATGGAAAAAAATCCAACACCAGAATATTTAGAGGAACAAGAAATTAAAAATGATATAGAATCTGTTAAAACACTACTTAGTATTCACAAAAGAGCGTAAACAAACGCTCTTATTTTAATGCTTCAACTTCAGATTCTGAAAGTCCAATTACTTCAGCAATATCTTTAATATCCATTTTCTTTTCTAACATATTTTTAGCAATCTCAATTTGTGTCTCTGTTTTGGCCTCTGATATCCAAGTCTTTCTTAATTTTTCAGTTTCTTCTTCATCAGACATAAAAGCTGTAAATTTTTGATTTTGATTTAATCTTTTAACCTCTTTTTCAAATAGTTCCATATATTCATCACCTTTACATATTTTATTTAACTCCGCTCCCTCTAAATCTAATGCGGCTACATAGTCATATTCACTACCCACATTATAATCATTTATCTTTTATTTTATCTATATTAAATTCTAAAATTATTAAATTATCAATATGTTCTTTTGTGAAATTTTTTCGGCATATTATCTCACCTCAGTTAGATAATATACAAGATTATATAAGTAAGAGCAAAATAACAAAGTAATTTTTTTGTCTTCGCTTTTTTAATAATTTATCTAGTTTTTACTATATTAATTTACTCGTTTTAAAAAGTGTAATATATTAAAAATTAAAATTTCACCAATTTTTAATTTTTGCATATGTAATTACCACTAATAAATCGCATATATTCTAATATGAAAAATAACGTCTTCTTAAAATCAGTAATTTTACTTTTAATTGGTGGTTTCTTAACTAAAATTATTAGTATGTTTATCAAAATAGTTTTAGCTAGATTAATTGGAACCGAGGGCATGGGAATATATATGTTGATATCCCCTACTTTTGTCATGCTGATGGCTTTAGCTGGATTAGGTTTCCCGGTTGCCATAAGTAAATTAGTAGCTGAAGACAATAAAAATAATAAAAATTTAGTTTTTTCGGTAATTCCCATTTCACTTGCTTTAAATATCATAATTATAATTTTACTATTCTTAACTGCTGGATATATATCGCATAATTTGCTTAATGAAGATAGGTGTTACTGGGCAATAATATGTATCGGTTTCGTCTTACCATTCATCAGTATTTCCAGCATTTTAAGAGGATATTTCTTCGGTAAACAAAAAATGTTACCACATGTTCTATCAAATGTTACAGAAGATTTTGTAAGACTGATTGCTATAATCATTGGGATACCGGTTTTTTTAAAATTGGGTATAGAATATGCAGTTGCTTTCATTGTTTTAACTAATGTCATCAGTGAACTAACTTCGATATTTGTTCTATTTTTCTTTATTCCTAAAAACTTTAAAATAACTAAACAAGATTTAAAACCTAATAAAGGCAATATCAAAGCCGTCTTTTCTATAGGGATACCAACTACTATGAGTAGAATCATAGGTTCTATAGGAGCATTCTTAGAACCAATAATTTTAACTTACGGTCTATTAAAAAGTGGATATACCAATAATTTTATCGTCAATGAATATGGTATCATCAACGGCTATGTCATGCCATTAATATTATTGCCATCGTTTTTTACCGGAGCTATATCACAGGCATTAATTCCAAATATATCTAAAGCTCATAGTAGAAAACATTATAAATATGTTTGGAATAAAATAAAACTCGCTGTATTCATATCATTATTAATAGGTATCCCAGCTACGATAATTTTTGAATTAGTACCAGATATTCCAATGAAATTAATTTATAATACAACGGTTGGTATAGATTATATAAAAGTTTTAGCTCCAATAGCTCTTCTTCATTACATTCAAGCTCCACTTACTGCATCACTTCAAGCAATGGGCAAAGCTAAAGAAGCCATGCATGGAACATTAATAGGTACAATTCTTAGAACAATAACTTTATTAATTTTATGTTTCTCTCATATTGGTCTATGGGCCTTAGTGTGGGCAACTGGAATTAATATTGTAATTGTTACCTTACATCAATATAAACATGTTAAAAAAGTCTTAAAAAGTTAAAATTGCTCCTCAAAATGATTTCAAAAAATATATTTTATTAAGACATTCTATATATTGTATATATTTATTACACAAGTTCAAATGGTTCTGACAAAGTTCCTTTTCCACTCAAAGTAATATCATGAGATAGATTAATAGCAGGAAGAACATATTGAGATCCTAGCACACTGCCACCATATAATGGGCCATCAAAGCCAACCACATAAATACCATATGAAACACTATCACGAGGTGATAATGTCCAATAAGATTTTTCTTTAAATAACCAATTCGTTATTTTACATATATTTTTATTATCATTATTCAAAATATTACTACCACATTGCTCTATATTTGTATTTGCTCTTAAATATTCACTAGCTGTTATTAATCCTACGCTTACGCTTTGAGAATGAGCCTCATTCTCATCTGCTATTTGACTAGCTAGATCATTATTATCCCATATTACTGCTCCTATGCTCCACATATAAGGTATTATTTTATCTTGATTAATGGTTATAGTTTTTAAATATTCTGAATTTAAATATATCTTTATATTTGACGTTTCCCATGCATTACTATACCCAGTTCCATCATCAAACACTACACTTGTTAATAACTCATTTCTTACTATTTTTAAACTTCCATTTAAATCTATAGATAATATTCTCCAAATCTCATCATTGAATTTTATATAGTTATTTGGATTAGCTCCTTTATAAATACATTTACCTTCCTCATAAATATCTTCATATAATCCATCACCTTCAGTAACTGTATTTACCTTGATACCGCCAAGCATACAATGAGGCTTCTCTTTAATATTTCCTTTTGCTCTTATACTAAGTTGTGTCCCAAATGCTGCATAACCTACACATAAGAACAAAAGCAAACATAAAAAACTTATAACGATAATTTGGTTTCTCTTTCTTCTTCCTTTTCTTGTTATTCTTCTTCTCATATTATTTATCACCAATACCACTTTATCAAAAAAAAAAAAAAAAACAATTAATATTTTTTATAAATGACTTGTCTTTATTGAATAAACTCTTATAAAATTTAAATCTTTTAATAGCAGCTTCTTTATTTATCTTAAGCATTTTCTCCGCATTTTCAGGATTAACTGTTTTAAGCATACTATATCTTGTTTGATTACTTAAAAATTCATCATATAAGCTGAAATCAGGATTAGGACTATCTAAATTAAATTCATCCTTAGTTCCATCATATCTAAAGATTGGGAAATATCCACATTTAGTAGCTAAAGCTTCTTCCTCTACTGAACAGCCCATACCATCTTTAATACCATGAGATATACATGGACAATAAGCAATGATAATAGATGGTCCCTCATGTTTAATAGCTTCATTAAATGCTTTAATGGTCTGCATCATATTAGCACCTAGTGAGACTTGCGCTACATAGATATCAGGATAACTCATGGCAATCCTAGCTAAATCTTTCTTATAATTTTTCTTACCTTGAGCAGCAAACTGAGCGACCATTCCCTCTGGAGTTGACTTAGAAGCTTGACCACCAGTGTTAGAATAAACTTCTGTATCAAGTACTAATATATTAATATTTGATCCAGAAGAAAGTACATGATCAATACCACCAAAGCCAATATCATAAGCCCAGCCATCGCCACCAATAGCCCAAACATTTTTAGTTACTATATAATTTTTTAATTCTTTAAGTTTTGGATGTTTCTCATAATCTATTGTTTCATAAACTTCTTTAGTAATCTTATAATCGTTAGAATTATTAAGCCATTTATCAAATAGTTCATCTTTATGGTTCATCATATAATTTCTAACCATATTTTTACCACTTTCAAAGCCCATTAAAATACCATAACCAAATTCGGCATTATCTTCAAATAAACTATTAACCCAAGGCACACTATAAGGTGCATTTGGAAGCTCGCCTCCATAAATAGATGAACATCCTGTCGCATTTGCTATCATTAAATTATTATCAGAAAGTTGGGTAAGTAATTTAATATAAGCTGTCTCTCCACAGCCCGCACAAGCTCCATGGAAAGCAAATTTAGGTTTTACAAGTTGACTTCCTTTAATTGTGTTTTTCTTAAAATTATCTTTTTCTGAAACATTATCTACTAAATAATCGAAGATTAAATCATTATTACTATCTTTTAGTTTTTGAAAAGCCAAAGCTTTAGAACCACGCATACCTGGACAAGTATTTATACATACCCCGCAGCCAGTACAGTTTTTAGCAGACACTCCAATAATATAATAATGATTAGGTACACCCATCGCTGGTTTACATTTTTCCTTAACATAATTAGGAGCTTTAGAATATTCTTCTTCATTAAGTAAAAATGGTCTAATAACTCCATGAGGACAAACTAAAGAGCACATACTACACTGAATACAATTTTCTTTAATCCATTCAGGTACAAATTCGGAAATATTCTGCATCTCAGGTTCAGTGTGTTCAAAAGAACCATCTTCAAAACCTTTAAAATCAGAAACTTTCAAATCATTACCTTTTCTATGGGCTAAAGCTTCATAGATATTATGACTAGGAAAACTTAACTCTTCCTCCATATCATCTAATTTAACTTCACTTAAACTAACATCTCTAATAGCTGAAATATTATTTAAAGCCACATCTTTACTTTTGACTCCAAACTTTTTCATCACATAATCTTCTAATTCTTTTGTTGCTTTCTCTTCAGATACTAAATTAGTTAACTTAAATATTGCTTTTTCCATAATCATACTAATTTTTCTACCTAAATTATGTTTTCTCGCAATCTCATCCGCATCTATTTTATAT
>CALVIJ010000066.1 GCA_944329505.1 uncultured Bacilli bacterium
AGATGATTTAGAAAGTACCTTAAAAGTAGACTTAGATTATGAACAAGCAGGAGGAAGTGTAGGACCAGGACCTGGAGGAGATCAAACAATAGGCGGACAAGATGTAGAAATAGTATCATCAGGAGATGGACTATACGAAGATAGTTATGAAGATGGAAGATTAATATATAGAGGACAAAATCCAGATAATTATATAACATTCAATGGAGAAACATGGAGAATAATAGCTAAAGAAGTGGATGGAACATATAAAATAATCAAAAATGATGTTTTAGCAACTCGTGTATTTGACAATCAAGATCGTACAGCATCTTCTACATATTGTACTAGTACTTCTGGCTGCGGAGTATATGCAGCAGTCGATGGAACATTTTCATCACCTAGCGGTTCACAAAGTGGAACAGTAACCGAAGATTCATCAATAAAAATATATTTAAACGATGATTATTATGTAAATAATATAAATGAAACAGCCAAAGGACAAATGACAGCTCATTCATTTAATATAGGGGCAGTAGAACAATTGAGTAGTTCTTCATCTGATAGTATAGAAAAGAATATAGCAGGAGAAAAGATGTATCAATGGACAGGAAATGTCGGACTAGCTAATGTATCAGATATATTAAGAGCAAGTACCAATCCACTATGTACATCAGCGACTACTTCATATAGCGATATAACCGCATGTAATAGTAATTACTTATTAGATAAAGGAAGTGCAAGTGGATTATCTTATTGGACAATAAATGCTTATTCTCGCGAGTCTGGTGGTGATTCTCGTCGAGCTTGGGGCGGTCGTAGTTATAGCTCGGTTGCGGGTGTGTACGGTGGTGACGCCTTTAATAGATCTGGTCTCGCTCCCCGCCCAGTAGTCTTCTTAAAATCCGATACTACTTTGAATGGAAGTGGAACTCCAGAAGATTCATTCACCATAGTGTCGTAAATACACAAAATTAAAAATAAATTAGTAAAGGCGAAGCCTTTATAAAAGGACCTGCGAAGCAGAGTCCTAAGAAACGCTCTTCATGTGCCTATGGCAAGTGAAGAGCGGGGTGATTATAGAACAAAATAAGGGATAATATTAATAAGTGGAGATGCTTATTCTAACGAGTCTGGTGGTAATTCTAATCAAGCTTGGAACGGTAATAGTTCTAGCTCGAATGCGAATGTGAACGGTAATAACGCCTATAATAGATTTAATAACGCTCCCCGCCCAGATTTCTATAAAAACTAAGGTTTATGAACTAATATGGTCATAAAGAGAAGATATAGAAAACAAGTATTATCCCTGGATTAATAATCCGAATATTAATGCAGAAAGTATATAACTTTAGTAGGAAAGATTTATAATTATACTATGTGGGAAATTATAAATTTAGATATTTTGAAAAAGATATATTATGATTAGACTGCATTTTGATTTTTAAGCAATACTAAAAATTTGGTATTGCTTTTTATTATGTAAAAATCATTTGGACATAAAAATTGGAGGAGAGTATGTTTAGAGAAAAATATTTTGAGTTAAAAAGTAATAGGAAAGATTTTATTATAATTATGAAAAATGGTATTTTTTATAATGTTTTAGGTAAGGACTGTTATATATTAAAAAATATTTTTAATTATAAGGTAGGTGTTTTTGGTGATACTATTAAAGTTGGTTTTCCTATAAAAAGTTTAAATAAGGTTTTAGATACTTTAGATAAATTAAAAATAAGTTATATTGTTTATGAGGAATTTGTTTGTTTAGAGACTCATTATAATAGTGGGAATTATGATTTATTTTTGAAAAACAATTTATCTATTAATGATAGGATTAAGTTTATAAATGAGAGATTAAATGAAATTAAATATGATGAAGAAATATTTATGGTTTTAGAAAGTGTAGAGAAAATATGTATGAAAAGTTAGAGGTTGTAAATGATATTAAAAAGACTATTTTTTATTTAGATAAAATAATTGTTAATTTTCCGAGGACAGAAAAGGTTTTAAAGGATAAGATATCTAATACATATTATGAAGTTTTAGAGTTAATTTATTTTAGTAATTTATTAGATGTTAAGGATAGAATAGTTTATCAAAAGAGAATAATAAGTAAAATTAAAATGATTGATTTTTATTTTAAAATGGCTTTAGATAAAAAATATATTTCTTACAAAAGGTATTTAAAGATTGGTAATTATTTACTTAATATTATTAAGCAGTTATATGGGTGGATAAGGTATGAAAAGAGTAAGTAATTTAGTAGATGATTTTACTATAGAAAATATTATTAAAGCTTATAAAATGGTTAGAAAAAATACTTTGAATAAAAACAAAATTTATAAATTTGAAGAGTATTATACTTCTAATATAAGTAATGTTTTTAGATTACTTAATGATTATAAAGTAGGTAAATACAATATATTTTTGATTAGGGAGAATAAATATAGAATAATTATGAGTCAAAATATTAATGATAAAATAATTAATTATTTAATGGCTGATATTTTAATTAAAGTAATAGATACATCTTTAATTAATACAAATGTAGCTTCTAGAAAAAATAGAGGGACTAGTTATGGGATTAAATATTTAAAAAAATATTTGAATAGTATGAATGGTGAAGTGTATGCTTTAAAGTTTGATATTAGTAAATTTTTTTATAATATAAATCATGATGTTTTAAAAAAGATGTTAGGGAGGAAAATTAAAGATAAAAAATATTTGGATATTTTATTTAAAATAATTGATTCAACTGATGAAAGTTATGTGAATGAATGTATTATTAAATTAAAGAAAAAAGAAATTAGTTATTTAAAAAATAGTGATTTAAAGGATAAAGATAAAAGAATTGAAGAGATTAATAGAATACCTTTATATATTAAAGGTAAAGGATTAGGTATTGGTAATGTAGTAAGTCAGATATTAGCTATTTTTTATTTAAATGATTTGGATCATTTTATTAAAGAAAAATTACATATTAAATATTATATAAGATATCAAGATGATGGAATATTACTTAGTAATGATAAAGAATATTTGAAATATTGTTTGGGTGAGATTAGTAAATTTGTTTTAGATTATGGTTTATGTTTAAATGATAAAACAAAGATAATAAATGTTAGTAAAAATGGAGTGGATTTTATAGGATTTAGGTTTTATATTATTAATGGTAAAATTATTTTAAAGGTTAGGAATGATACAAAAAAAAGATTTAAAAGGAAAATGAAATTAATTAAGATGGGAAAAGTAGAGAATGGTGATAGTGTGATAGCTAGTTATAAAGGACATTTTAAATTGGGTAATTGTTATAATTTATTTAAAAAAATGTATTTTTATTAGATAATAGTTCATAATAAAAATGAAAGGAGTTATATTTATGAGCTGTAAAAATAAAAAGAATAAGAAAAAAAATATGAATAGTCAACAGAAGAATTTATTAGAACAAACAGTAAGACAAGAAGCGGCTACTCCCGCACACATCCAAGATAATAATAAGAAAAGTATGTAGAAACTCAAAATTTTTGAGTTTTTTCTTTGACCTTTTATAGATATATTGTTATAATATTTGCAGTTATTTAAGGAGGTGTGCTTTTGTGTCTGAAAGAGGAAAAGCATATATAGAAGAAAATTTAAAAATTATAGATAAAAAGATAAGAAATAAAGAAGATAATGTTCGTGGCGGACTTTATATGTTAGGAGTGGGACTTGCTGGTATAGCTTATGGAGCACTCACTAAATCTGATAGTAGTTTGTTCAGTGGAATGATTGTTAGTAGTGGAAGTTTAATTTTTAGGGCGATGAATAGTATATCTTTGGAAAAATTAAGGATGGAGCAATATACTTATAGGTATGCTTTGCACTATAACAATTATGATGAATATTATTCTGATGAAAAAGGTGGAAAACATTTTAAGAAATAAAAAATGTTATATTGACAGATGAAATTATTTAATGTAAAATTATAAACGTAGTCTGTTGGAGTAGTACTCAAGAGGCTGAAGAGGCGCCCCTGCTAAGGGTGTAGGTCGGGTAACCGGCGCAAGGGTTCAAATCCCTTCTACTCCGCCATTTAGATTATTAACTTACTTAATTTATTTTAAGTAAGTTTTTTGTATATAATTTGCTTTTTTTGGTTTATTTCATTATTTTTAAAGTTTTGGCTTTTATATCATATAATAGGTGATATATATGAAACTTTATAAAGAGTTTTTAGAGGCGGTTAAAAATAATGATCCATCTTTTAAAAATAAACTGGAAATTATTTTATATCCTGGATTTTGGGCTTTAGTATTTTATAGAATTTCTCGTTATTTTTATTTGAAAAAGCATTATTTTTGGGCGAGGTATTGGATGGAATTAGGGAAGAGAGTTACTAGTATAGAGATTCATCCTGGGGCTGTTATAGGTAAAAGATTATTTATCGATCATGGTTTTGGAGTGGTTATTGGTGAGACGTGTATTATCGGTGATGATGTAACAATTTATCATGAAGTTACTTTGGGTGGTACTGGAAAGGAATGGGGAAAGAGACATCCGAATGTAGGCAATAGAGTAATGATAGGTTCTGGGGCTAAAGTTTTAGGTAATATTAATATTGGTGATGATGTGAAGATTGGGTCTAATGCAATTATTTTAAAAGATGTTCCAAATGATACTACGGCAGTTGGTATTTATAAGTGAATTGTGATACAATGTTATTTATGGAACAAGATAAAGCAAAAATAATTGCCTTTTGTGGTATTGATGGAAGTGGAAAGAGTACTCAACTTAAATTAACTAAGGATTATTTGAGTAAAGATGCGAAAGTGATGGTAGCTAAATTAGAATATTCGCCATTAAATAAAATGGGGGATAATAAGTTTTTTGATTTAGCTTTGAAAGGATATAGTGGACTTAAAATCATATCATATTATTATAATTTGCAGCACAAAGATGCTTTTGAGTATGATTATATTTTATGTGATAGACATTTACTTTGTTATTTGTCGTATGCTTATGCTTATAATATTCCTCATTTAAATATTGTTAGAGATTTACTATTTATGGTAGATGATCCTGATATGACTTTTTATTTTGATGTTCCTGTCGAAGTGGCTTTAGATAGAATTAGTAAACGTTCATTTAGAGATAGAAATGAAAATATCGAGACTTTAACTAAAGCTAAAGAGGGATACGAATATACTATGGGATTATTTGACAATGTTTATAGAATAGATAATACTTTAAGTGAAGAGGAAAGTTTTGAGTTGGTTAAAGATAAAATTAGATGTTTGAGAAAATGATTTTATCTTTTTTTTCTTTATTTGGTGTGCTATAATTTTAAATATAGGAGGACTTATGAGTAAGAAAAAGATTATTATTTTAGTATTAGCAGCCATCGTTATTGCAACAGCTATTTTATTTAGATTAGTTAGTTTAGCTAGTGAGGGTGAAAATGAGGTTAAGTATGTTTCGG
>CALVIJ010000067.1 GCA_944329505.1 uncultured Bacilli bacterium
GACAACTATAACTAATCCTAAAACAGCCAAAACCCTTCCTAAAGTACTATCTGAAGAAGAAGTTGATAAGCTTTTAAATATTACTTTAAATACTGACTTTGATTATCGAAATAAAGCTATGCTGGAGCTGATGTATAGTAGTGGACTTAGAGTAAGTGAACTAATAAACCTAACAGTAAATGACATCGACTTAGTAAATTCATCCGTTAGAATATTTGGTAAAGGATCTAAAGAAAGAGTTGTTCCACTAAATGATTATGCGACTGAAGCTTTAAAAAATTACATCTTATATCATAGAACATGTCTATTCAAACACGGTGAAAATAACTACTTATTTTTAAATAATCATGGAAATAAAATGACTAGACAAGGTTTCTTTAAAATCTTACAAAAACTAGCTAAAGAAAAAAATATCAAAACCGAGTTTTCACCTCATACTTTAAGACATTCCTTTGCCACTCATTTATTAAAACACGGAGCTGATTTAAGAAGTATCCAAGAACTTTTAGGTCATAGTGATATATCGACAACCCAAATATATACTCATATAACTAGTGAAGGATTACAAAAAAATTATCAAGAATTTCACCCTCATGGAAAATAATTTTAAAATCCATGTTATAATATTAAAGCAGGGTTACTTATAACAAATATTTAAAAAGAGAGGAGGGAGTTTATGCAAGAAATAATTTTAGATACTATATTAGACTGTTTAAAAATATTACCATTTCTATTTATAGCTTTCCTAATAATAGAATTCTTTGAACACAAATTATCTCATAAAACCGAAGAATCTATTAAAAAAGCCGGTAAATTTGGACCATTAATTGGTAGTTTATTAGGGGCAATCCCACAATGCGGTTTTTCCGTTTTAGCTACAAATTTATATATAACAAGAATAATAAGTTTAGGAACACTAATTGCCATATATTTATCAACCAGTGATGAAATGTTACCTATATTGATTGCCGAAAATGCACCAATAGGTAGTATTTTACTATTAGTTGGTTTAAAAATAATTATTGGTCTTACATGTGGTTTTATTATAGATTTAATCATTAGAAAAGAAGAACCAAAAGAACACTTTGAAATATGTGAACACGACCACTGCGATTGTGAACACGGCATTATAATTCCAGCCATAAAACACACATTAAAAACACTAATATTTATATTTATAATCACATTTATTTTAAATGCCACATTCCATTATATTGGAGAAGATAGCATAAAACATATATTTGATCAAACTAACTTCTTCACCCCATTTATAGCAGCTTTAATTGGTTTAATTCCAAATTGTGGTTCAAGTATAATATTAACTGAATTATATATAGCTAATATTTTACCACTTTCTTCCGCTCTAGCCGGACTTTTAGCCAACAGTGGGGTAGCAATACTAGTTTTATTCAAATCAAACAAAAACATCAAAGAAAACCTAAAAATAATAGGTATCCTATATTCTATAAGTGTAATTACTGGATTGCTTCTAAAAATATTTGGTGTATAATTAAATAAAATTAAACTGATTTAGCAATTTACTAAATCAGTTTTTAATTCATCAATCATTTTATCAATTTCATTTTTTGGAATTCTTGTACAATCATTTTCTTTCAATAATCTGCAAGCATTAATTGCTTGTTCTTTTGAAATAATATTTTTCATATTCAACAATTTAATTATTTTAAGTGTTCTAATTACTTCTACACCATTATTTTCAGAAAAAACTTTAAGCTTTTTATCACCAGTTGCAAGAATAGCATTATTATCTCTTGCAATTATATAATTAATTATATCATATGGCGATAAACCTTTTATTTCTTGAGAAATTTGAAAAATTTCAGTAATTTGCTCAGGCATTGCTTCAATTGTTTTAAATTTTTTAATTATATTAGTATTTCCAGTATCAGAATTAATTTCATCATTTTTAACCATATCACTTATATACACATTATCAAGCATAACAAATTTATCTAAAATATTAGCATTATCTAAATCAGTTATTACATTAGTATCTATAATTATTATCTTCGTTGTTATAATCATCTATCGACATTCCTAATAATTCGCATGCTTTATTTAATGAAATTATATTATCTACTTCTAATTTATGTACAAGTCTATTAAATTGATATGAATTTTCTGCCTCTATTAGATCTGGTTCTTGTTTTTTTATTCCCATCGAACTAAAAGATATATTTATTTTTCTAAATAAATATTCAGAAATAATGTTCAATTCCTTTAATCTATATACTACCGCAGACATACTTACTTTATATTCCAATTTAAATGCTCTTAATTCATAGTAACTAATACTATGTCTAAATTCACCAAATTCATTAATAACCGCATTTTTAGGCATTAAAAGGGCACCAGCAAATTTATTACATAATTTTTCTTCATTTAAATCATCATCTAAAATATCTAAAATCAAATGTCCTAATTCATGAGCAATAGTAAATCTTTGTCTAGCACCATCGTTATCTTTTAATAGTACAATAATAGGAATATCATCAACAATTTCACTAAGTCCATCAAAATCAGAAAATCTATTATCGATATTATCAATTTGTATAATTATTATACCCAAATTTTCCAAAATGCTTATTAAATCTGAAATAGGTTGATTAATTGACAAATTATAATCACTTCTAAATTTTTCAGCAATATTTTCTGCATCATCATAACTACTACAACCATACTTTTTTATCTTTATATCTTTAGAATTAATTTCATCTAATTTTATTACTTCAAGATAATCAGAAACCTTATTTTGAATAATATCTTTCAATAACTCTAAATTTTGTCCTTGTAATCTTTGTTTTTTTCTAAATGAATTAAATTTCATTTCTGGAGCTTTATATTGCTTTAATAAATCTAACGTTTTAACATTATATGCATTTGCAAATTCAATTAATTTTTGAGAACTTGGTACAATATCTCCTTTTTCATATTTTGATACTGCAGTAGCAGATATATTCAATAATTCGCCAGCTTTTTTTAGTGATAATTTTTTTAACAATCTAATTCTTTTCAAATTTTTTCCTATTTCATTCATATTATCACACCCCATCTCTCTTAGTTGATATTTTATCATACAAATGTAGAATTGTAAACTAAAATTACTTTTTAAAATAACAAACTATGATAAATTCATACTTTTTTTCATAACTTTAAATAGGTGAAGAGTATGAGAGAAATATTGCCTTTTTTATTATGTCTGATTGCTGGACTATCGACACTATTAGGTTCACTATCCATCTTTATTAAAGGAAATAAAAATAATATTATAAAATGTGCTTTAGCTTTTGCCGCTGGTGTGATGCTTAGTGTTTCCATATTTGATTTAATTCCCGAAAGTTTCACGATGTTTCAAAGCCCAACCAAAAACTCTCTTTTTCTAAATATCACGATATTCATGATAATAGGTTTAATCATTCCACTATTTATAGATAAAATTTTACCAAATAAAATAGGTGAAGATAATAAACTATATAAACTAGGTATTTTTACTATGGTTGCTATTATAATTCATAATATACCAGAAGGAATTGCCACCTATATATCCTCAGAGACTAATATAAAATTAGGTATATCTATAACTATAGCAATTGCCATGCATAATATTCCTGAGGGAATAAGCATTGCTATGCCAGTATATTATGCTACTAAAAATAAGAAAAAAGCGATCGCTCTAACATTCATATCAGGTATGTCTGAACCACTAGGAGCCATTTTAGCTTATCTTTTCTTAAAACCAATAGTAAACGATACAATTATGGGAGGCATATTCGCCATTATTGCAGGTATTATGGCCTATATATCTATCGTCGAATTACTTCCTAATGCTTTACAATACAAAGAAAAAAAGAAAACTATAATGAGTTTTCTAATTGGTATATTATTTATGTATGTAAATCACATGTTAAGCCAATAACCCTTATAAAATAAGGGTAGGGGAGTAATCAATCATTATTATTTTGTAAATCAAGTTCCTTAACTATTCTACTCTTTACATACTCTTTTTCATTAGAATATTTTGTATAAAATGTAATCAACTTTATCCCAGCTTTATTACAAATATCATGTACCTTAATATCACGTTTTTTCCTATGATAATCATTATGACTAGCATCATTAAGTTCAATTAATAAAAGTAATTTACTATAATCTGCATTAAAGATACCAAAATCAATATTTCTAAATAATTCAGTATTAAATCTACTATCAGATACTTTTTGAATAACTGAAGCTAAATTAACCTGGGGAACAATATTAACTTGTAATTCATTTTCCAAATCTACAAATTTAGTTAAAAAGTTATATTCATTATTAGATAAAAACTTTTTAGGAATATAATTCACAGTAGAAGTATCTGAAACATCAATATCAGAAGATGATACACCAAATCGGGAAATAATAACATAAAATACAGCAAACATTAATATAACTATAATAAAAATTAAAAACACAACAACACACCCCTTAATATAACTATAATAAAAATTAAAAACACAACAACACACCCCTTAATATTTAAATAAAAAGAGTAGTATTAAATATAAATACTACCCAAATTTTCTTTTATATACAAGTTAACATAAGATATATTATAGGATTAATCATTTCTAGCTTTACGAGCTTGAATTTCGTCTATTTTATATAGTATTTCGGCTACATTTTCATCATTGACCTCTGTATAACCAAGTTCTTTCATAGCTTGTACTTTAGCAGAATTAATCTCTAAAGTTCTACTCATTTTATCTTCTAATTTATGTTCTATTTGAGCCACAAAACGTTTATGCGTTTCGGCTATTCTAGCTTTACTAGATGTTCCCGCATGATATAAATTAAAGGCAGAAAATAAGATACTTTCAAATATAAATTGTTCTGTTTCGTCATATACGAATTCATATGGCTTAGTATATCCTCCAACTTTAGACACATAAGCCAAGATATATTTAAGTTCTTTCATACCTTCCATTGACTGTAAATAATGATATAAGTATAAAATAGAATTATATCCTTCTTCATCTTTTTCGTCCTCAAGACGTTCTTTTAATTCATCGACAATATTATGTAAAAGTTCTTTTCTTTTTTCATCTAAACCAGAGAAAATAACATTACTTTCACCAAGTTCACTTTTATTAGTGTTTTCAAACAGACTATTAATTCTAGTTTCTACGTCCATAATATAATCTGTATCAACTTTAATATTATCAAGTTCATCAGCAGATTTAATGCCAAGAATATTTAATAAAATAACTTTTTTATCCTTTGGCCATTTATTAATATCATCAAGCTCCAAATAATTATAAATCATTTGTCTAGAAACCCCTAAACACTTAGCTAACTTCACTTTAGAAATCCCAAGTTCTCTTAAAATGTCATTT
>CALVIJ010000068.1 GCA_944329505.1 uncultured Bacilli bacterium
TGTAATCATTTATAAAGAGGTAACTACCTTTACTAAAACATTTTCTTCATTACTTTCACATAATGTATTTATTACTGATAGTATGGAAATATTGAATAAGGTAACTAACAATGAAATATATAGAGATTTAATTTATGATGCTATTAATAATATTGCACAAGGAAGAGCTATTTCTGAAGCCTTTAAAGATCAATGGGCTTTTCCAATTCCAGCTTATGAAATGATTGTTACTGGTGAAAGAACTGGACAATTACCTGAAATGATGCAAAAGATTTCTGTGTATTATCAAGATTTACATAAAAACTCTGTAACCCGTATTAAAACGTTTGTTGAGCCAGCTTTAATTATCATGCTAACAGCTATGGTAGGAGTTATTGTCTTATCAATCGTTGTTCCAATGTTCTCAATGTACAGTCAAATTCAAGCATAAAGGTGATGTTATGGAAATTGCAATTTGCATATATTTGTTTATAATGGGAACTATCTTTGGTTCCTTTTACAATGTTGTTGGTTATCGATTACCAAAAGGAGAATCTATTGTTTTTCCTCCTAGCCATTGTACTAATTGTAATCATAAATTGACGTTTTTCGAATTGATTCCAATTTTATCATATGTATTTCAAAAAGGTAGATGTCGAAAATGTCATCAAAAAATCTCTTTATTTTATCCATTTTTTGAAGCATTAACTGGTATATTATTTGTTCTATGTTATTTGTCCTTTGGCTGGACATTAGAATTAATAATTGCTTTAACATTTGTTTCTATGATGATAATAATTGTAGTTAGTGATTATCACTATCTTATAATTCCTGATGAGGTTTTAATCGTTTTTGGAATCATTCTTTTTATCGAAATATTATGTATACATGGCTTGCACTCAGCAATATATTCTTTATTAAATGGACTATTAGCTTTTATAACAATGTATTTGATAAAAAAACTTGGCGATTTTCTATTTAAAAAGGAGTCTATGGGTGGAGGAGATATAAAATTACTATTTATATTTGGTATGGTTTTATCTTATCCTATTGCCATATTATCAATCTTTGTTGGTTCTTTAATTGGACTTCCAATTGCTTTGTTTATTTTGTATAAAAAAAGTGATCATGTTATACCTTTTGGACCTTATTTAGCAGCTGGAGCAACGTTACTTTTGTTACTACAATTTAATTTAGATACAATTATGACATTTTACAGTTAGAAATTGGTTTTATGACCAATTTTTTACATTCAATTATTTTTTCGTGATATAATAAATAAAGAAAAATAGAAAGAGGCGAAACATATGAAACCATTGTTACTCTGTATTTTAGATGGCGTGGGCATTCGTCCCAGCACTCATGGCAATGCATTGAATGCGGCTAAAACGCCAAATTTAGATAAATTATTTAACGAATTTCCTTATACTATTTTAGAAGCGAGTGGTCCTTATGTAGGTTTACCAAAAGGACAAATGGGAAATAGTGAAGTAGGTCATACCAACATCGGAACTGGTAGAGTTCCAAAACAATCTATTGACATCATATCTGAAGCTTTAAAAGATGGAAGTATTAAGCAAAACAAAGAATATAAAGACTTAATTAAACATGTAAAAAAACATAAATCTGATTTTCACATCTGTGGTCTACTTAGTAATGGTGGAATACATTCACATATAAATCATCTATTAGGTTTAATCGATATATTAAAAGATGAAAAAATAAATCATATTTACTACCACATTTTCACTGATGGTAGAGATACCACACCTCATGAAGCTTTAAATTTTATCAAAATCCTACAAGATAAAATAAACGAAACACAAACTGGGGAAATTGCGACTATTTCTGGTAGATATTATGCGATGGATAGAGATAACCGCTGGGATAGAATAAAAAAAGCCTATGATGAAATGACTCAAGAAACTGAAATTTATAATATCCAAGATAAAATAAATGAAAGTTATCAAAATAATATTACCGATGAATTTATCGTTCCTTTTTCCGTATCTCAAGGAATTATTAAAGAAAACGATGGTATTTTAGTGTTTAATTTTAGACCAGATAGATTAAGAGAACTATTTACCGCTTTAACTAATCCTGATTTTAACGACTTTGAAAGAGCATTTATTCCCAATTTAAAATTAGTAACTATGATGCCTGTCGATAGTAAAGTTATATGTTCTAATATATTTACTCATCCAAAGGTTACCAATTACTTAGGTAAAGTTTTAGAAAAAGAAAATCTAAAACAGCTTAGAATTGCTGAAACAGAAAAATATGCTCATGTCACATACTTTTTCGATGGAGAAAACAAAGATAAACTTAAAAACTGTGATCAAATATTAATCCCATCACCAAAAGTTGCAACTTATGATTTAAAACCAGAAATGAGTGCATATGAAATAACTGATACATTACTTCCTAAAATGGCAAACTACGATGTCATAATACTTAACTTTGCGAACGGAGACATGGTCGGACATACAGGTGACTTTAATGCAACTGTCAAAGCATTGGAAGCTGTTGACGAATGTGTTGGTAAAATATATAACAAAATAAAAGATTTAGATGGAACTTTAATCATTACTGCCGATCATGGAAACTGTGATTATATGCTAGATGATGAGAATAATATAATAACCTCACACTCTGTAAATCCTGTCCCATTTTTAATCACAAGCAAAGATATTAAACTTAAAAGAGGTAAACTAGCTGACATTGCTCCAACTATATTAACACTCCTAAACATCAAAGTTCCTAAAGAAATGACTGGCGATATTTTAATCGTGTAATATTTGTGATATAATATCCTTGAACTAAGGGTGATTATATGAAAACAAATTACAACTTAATAATGGAAGAAATCATAAATAACTTAAAAGATAAACCCAAACTATTACTGCACGCGTGCTGCGGAGTATGCTCAAGTTCAGTATTAGAAAGGCTTTATCCTTTTTTTGATATCACTGTTTTGTATTATAACCCTAATATATATCCTATAGAAGAATATAATAAAAGATTAAATGTTCAAAAAGAAATAATTGAAAAAATGAATTTTAAAATAAATTTATTAGAAATTGGCTATAACAATGAAGATTTTGAAAAAATATCTAAAGGATTAGAAAACGAAAAAGAAGGTGGCATTAGATGTACTAAATGTTTTCATCTAAGACTAGAAAAAACTGTTCAAATAGCTAAAAAAAATCACTTTGATTACTTTACAACAACCTTATCAGTAAGTCCTTACAAAGATAGTCAAAGATTAAATAAAATAGGAGAAGTATTATCTAAAGAATATAATGTGAAATATTTATATTCCGATTTTAAGAAAAAAGAAGGCTATAAAAGAAGTAATGAGTTAGCTAAAAAATATGACCTTTATCGCCAGCACTACTGTGGCTGTGAATATTCTTTAAATGAAGCAAACGAATATATAAAAGAAACAAAACATCAAAATAACTAAGGGGTAAGAGTATGAAAAAGAAGTATGTTATTGGAATTATCATAGCCGTAACTTTATTAATTGGTTTACTAACCATATTTTTTTGGCCACCTAAATTTGAATTAAAAGGTAAAGATATTGAACTAAAATATGGTGAAAGCTATCATGAACCAGGTTATAAAGTCACTAAATTTGGTAAAGATTACACTAAAAAAGTCAAAGTAAAAAATAAAATCAATAAAGATAAATTAGGATTATATGAAATAATGTATGAAGTAAAAATAAATGGTATAACTTTCAAAAAGACAAGAAAAGTAAAATTAGTCGATAAAGAAAAACCCACCATTACATTAACCGGAAACGAAAACATAACAATATGTCCTCAAGCAGAATATGAAGAAGAAGGTTATAAGGTTGTCGATAACTATGATGGTGACATAACAGATAAAGTCAAAATAACTAAAAAAGATAACCAAATTACTTATTCAGTTAAAGACTCATCTGGAAATAGTGCGGAAATCACTAGAACAATCACCAAAGAAGATAAAACCGCCCCAACGATAACTTTAAAAGGAAACAAAACCCAAAATATATACTTGGGTAATAAATGGTCCGAACCTGGATATAGTGCCACTGATAACTGTGATAATGACATTACAAATAATGTTGTTAAAACAGGCACTGTAAATACAAATAAACTAGGCACATATAAAATAACCTACACTGTTAAAGATGCATCAGGTAATCAAACAGTAGAGCAAAGAACCATCAAAGTAATATCAAGACCATCTATACCATCATCTGGTAAAAAAGGTGTAATCTACTTAACCTTTGATGATGGTCCAAAAGAAGGAACAACCAATGTAATTTTAGACATTTTAAAAGAAGAAAACGTCAAAGCTACTTTCTTTGTTACTAATAGCGGACCGGATTATTTAATTAAAAGAGAATATGACGAAGGTCATACTGTTGCCCTTCACACCGCTACTCATAATTATGCGACAGTGTATGGTTCAAAGGAAGGCTATTATAACGATTTAAAACAAGTTCAAGATAGAGTTAAAAGAATTACTGGTTATGAATCTAAAATAATTAGATTCCCAGGCGGTTCATCTAATACCATTTCTAAAAAATATTCACCTGGAATCATGACTTTTTTAACCAAAGACGTAGTTAATAAAGGATATAAATATTATGACTGGAATACCGACTCAGGTGATGCTGGAGGAACAAATAGTGCTTCTGGAGTTTACAATAATGTCATCAGAAATTTAAGTAAAAATAAAGCTAATATGATATTGATGCACGATATTAAACCACATACAAGAGATGCCTTGAGAAACATAATTAGATATGGTAAAAATAACGGATATACATTTGAAAAGATAACTATGAGTACCCCAATGATTACTCATCACGTCAATAATTAAACTCAGGATAATAAAAACTTGAGTTTTTATAATATTTAAAACCTTAAATCTTTGTATTTACCCATATTTTAAGGTATAATGGTGGTAGGTGAGAAGTATGAAGTATCAAGACATAAAAAATTACATCCTAAAAAACAAAATTCCTATCATAATTATTTTTTGCCTTATATTTAATATGTGTGTTCTAATAAGCTACATAATCAAAACAAACTCACCAAAACCAGTTTTTAAAGAAGTAAAACCTTTAGTTAATTATAATAAAAAAATAGAGCCTCCAAAGCCCAAAACAATAAAAGTTAAAAACATAAACCCATCAGTAATATCTGATAAAACAATATATTTAACCTTTGATGATGGACCAAGTTATTTAACCGAAGACATTTTAAATATTTTAAAAGAAGAAAATGTTCCCGCAACCTTCTTTGTTACTTCAAAACAAATCGATAAATATGCAGATGTAATAAAAAGAATGCAGGAAGA
>CALVIJ010000069.1 GCA_944329505.1 uncultured Bacilli bacterium
TTAATGCGGTTATGGATAATTTCTTGAAAAAAGAAGTTACAAAAGATGAAAAAATTATAGAAAAAGCTACTAAAGGTAGTCAAAAAGAAAACGTTAGTAATAGTTTGATTTCTATTGCTGGTATTGATGATATTAAAGTTAATTTGGCTTCTTGTTGTAATCCAGTACCAGGAGATAGAATTGTAGGTTATATTACTAAAGGCTATGGTATTACAGTTCATAGGATGATTTGTCCAAATGTTTCAAATTTAGACGAGAGATTAATTGAAGTAAAATGGAATACTGAAAGTAGTAAATTACCTACTAATATTTTAGTGAGAACTAGTAGTGATAATAATTCATTGATTGATATTATTTCAAAAGCAGCAAATAATGATATTCCAGTCAGAAAATTTAATAGTCATCGTTCTAAAGAAGATGAAGCTATTGAAATGACAGTACTTGTCAATAATAAAGAACAACTGTTGAAATTAATGAATGATATAAAAATAATCCCTGAAGTAACTGATGTGGAAAGGTTAATAAGATGAGAATACTTGTTCAAAGAAGTTTAGAATCTAGTGTTTCTGTTAATAATAAGATTATTGGAAAAATAGAAAACGGTTTGGTTTTATTTGTAGGGTTTACTTTAGGAGATAGTGAAAAAGAAATCGATTATTTAATTAATAAAGTTTTGAATTTACGAATTTTTGATGATGAAAATGGAGTTATGAATAAATCTATTTTAGATGTGAATGGTGAGATTTTAAGTGTTTCGCAGTTTACCCTTTATGCAGATACTAAAAAGGGTAATAGACCGAGTTATGTTAAAGCTTTAGATAGTATAAAAGCTAAAAAATTATATAAAATATTTAATGAAAGATTAAGTAATTATGTGAAAGTTGAAACTGGCGAGTTTGGAGCAGACATGCTTGTTAATATTGGAAATGATGGACCAATAACAATTGCTTTAGAAAAGGAGTGTACAGATGACAAAAAATAGAATTGATTTTAAACTGGTTAATATTGTCTTATTTGTATTAGCCGTATATTTGGTATATCAAGCTAGAGATTTTTGGCTTGGAACAATTAGTGTAATATTTAAGATATTACTTCCATTCTTAATTGCCTTTGTGCTTGCATATGCCTTTTATCCAATTGTAAAAAAACTCACTGACAAAGGTGTTCCTAAAGCTTTAGCTATGCTTTTAGTTGTTGGTGGAGCAATAGGTGTGATTGTCCTAATTTTAGCATTAATTACTCCGACAATAATGTCTCAACTTACTAGTTTATTTAATGGTATTATTTCATTTTTAAAAGAGTTATCATCTGATTATAATATTGATTTTAAAGATATACAAAATACGTTGGCAACTAGTTTCAATAGCACTTTAGAAAAACTTGGAACTTATATTTCTAATGGTGCACTTAGCTTTATTGGAGTATCTATTGATTATATTTCAAAAATATTTATAATTTTAGCATCATTTATTTACTTCTTAGCTGACATGGATAAAATCAGAAATTTTGTTAAAGAATATTTAAGTCATAAATCAAAGAAACTTTATAAGTATGTAGCAACCATTGATGACGAAATGAGAAAATATATTGTTGGATTTATGAAAATTGTAGTTATATCATTCTTTGAATATACAATCACCTATACATTAATTGGTCATCCAAATGCTTTAATGCTTGGTACTTTAGCAGCTCTAGGTAATTTAATTCCATATTTTGGAGGTATTATTACAAATGTTGTGGCAGCAATTACAGCATTTGTTATAAGTCCAGCTTTATTTATTAAAACTTGTATTGTATTTATTGTATTTTCGGCTGTTGATGGTTATATAATTAATCCATTTGTTTATGGTAATAGTAATCAAGTTCATCCATTAGTTGTCATTATTTCTGTATTTGCAGGTGGAATATTATTTGGTGTACTTGGTATTGTAATTTCACTTCCAGTAGCCATCATTGTTATTGCAACATTCAAGTATTTTAAACAAGATATTATGAATATCAATAAAAAAAGAAAAAGATATAAAGTTATTAGATAAAATTTAATTTGATGCATATAATACTTTGACAATTGAAATTTAATATGATAATATGAATTTGTAAATTGATGACGAAAGAATATTAAATATTTCCTCATATAAAGCGAGCTTGGGTGGTGAGAGCAAGTTATGATAGTATTTAATTCCTACTTTCTGAGAGAAATGCAAACATTTCCGGGTAAAACCGTTATCTTCAATTAAGTTAAATAAAAGGATGGTACCGTGCTTATATGCACTCCTGTGGTTACTATCTTTTTTTATTTTTTAGGAGGAGTTTTTTATGAAATTAAGTAATAGTTTTTTCTATACGATTAGAGACGATATTAAAGATGAAGATTCTAAAAGTGGTAATTTATTAGTCAGAAGTGGCATGGTTAAAAAAGAAGCTAGTGGAGTTTATATGTTTATGCCTATGGGACTTAGAGTTAAAAGAAAAATCGAAAATATTATTAGAGAAGAGATGGATAGAGCGGGAGCTAATGAAGTGTTGATGCCAGCTTTAATACCTAGTGAGATTTTTCATAAGTCACATCGCTATGATTCATTCGGACCTGATATGTTTAAATTAAATGATCGAAATAACCGTGAATTTTGTTTAGGTCCAACCCATGAAGAGTTATTTGTTATGGCCGCTTCTGAGAAAATTAAATCATATAGGGATTTACCATTTAATATTTATCAAATTCAAGATAAATTTAGAGATGAAGCAAGACCTCGTTTTGGTTTAATTAGAACAAGAGAGTTTACAATGAAAGATGCTTACAGTTTTGATACTAATGGTGAAACTGGAGAGGTATCTTATCAAAAAATGGTTACAGCTTACAAAAACTCATTTGATAGAATGGGTATAGATTATAGAATTGTGCGAGCTGATACTGGTGTTATGGGTGGAGATTTATCTGAAGAATTTCAAGCAGTTACTGATATCGGTGAAGATGTTTTAGTAATGTGTGATAGTTGTGATTTTGGTTCTAATATAGAAGTTGCTCCTGTAAAAGCCGAAGCGTTTGAAAAGGAAGAAACTAAGGAAATGGAACTTATAGAAACACCAGGTGCTAAAAGTATTGAAGATATTGTATCTTTATTAAATATCGATATTAAAAAGACTGTTAAAACATTAGTTTATAATGTTGATGGCGAGATTGTATTTGCTTTAGTCAAAGGTGATAGAGATTTAAATGATACTAAGTTACGTAAGTTATTAAATGCAGAAAGTGTAGAAATGGCAACTGAAGAAGAATTAAAAACTGTAACAGATGCTTCATTTGGTTCATTAGGCCCTATTGAAGTTAAAGCAAAAATAATTATCGATAATGAAGTTGCGAATATGAGTAATTTTGTTTGTGGTGCTAATAAAACAGGTTATCATTATATTAATGTTAATTTGAGTGATTTTGAGGTTTACAAACAAGGCGATATTGTAAACATTCGTGAGGGTGATACTTGCCCAAAATGTGGCGGTAAGATTTATTTTAAAAAAGGTATTGAAATTGGAAATACTTTTAAACTTGGAACAAAATATTCTGAAGCTTTAAATTTAAATTACTTAGATGAAGAGAATCATTTAAAACCTGTATATATGGGATGTTATGGTATTGGTGTTGCGAGATGTATGGCAGCTATAGCTGAACAAAAAGCTGATGAACATGGATTGGTATGGCCTGTTTCTGTCGCACCTTTTACTGTATGTATTACAATTATTAATGTAAAAGATGAGATTCAAAATAATTTAGCTATGGAGTTATATGATGAATTTAATAAACTTGGTATCGATGTTTTATTAGATGATAGAGATGAAAGAGCAGGAGTTAAGTTTAAAGATGCTGAACTTATAGGTATTCCATATAGAATCACTGTTGGTAAAAAAGCTAAAGATGGCATTTTAGAGTTAAAATCACGTGATGGTAAGATTGATACTGAAGTTTCTAAAGATAAAATAGTAGATGAAATTAAAAGTTATTTATAAAAGTTCAAAATTTTGAACTTTTTTAATTTTTAGAAAGGAAATTAGAACTTATGAATATAATACAGATAAAATAAAGAAATTATGGTATAGTAAAGATAAAGAATATTAATTTTTAGCCATCTTAGATTTTGATAAAGAAGAGCTTGAAAAGGTGGGGAATGGTGATAAATATATGATAGAGTTTAAGAAAAAAATCGAATCATTAAATGATAGTAGGGAATACAAAGAATTTTTATCTGCAGAAGAGGACGCGAGGAAGAGATATAATACTTTTAAAGAGATAGGTAGAAGAGAAAGAAATATTGAGATTGTCAAAAATATGTTAAAAAAGAAAATGGATATTAAAGATATTTCTGAGATTACAGGTTTAAGAGTCTGTAAATAAAATTGTTAGAAAAAAAGTGACATTATTTTGATGTTTCTTTTTTTATACTGTTTTTGGTGGTTATATGACGGTATATATAGATGGCCTTCTGTTTTTGAATTTCTATTTGGATTTTTTATTACTTTTAACCTGTGTAGTTATTTTAAAGAGAAACGTTAAAATGTTTAGAATCATTTTAGGGGCTTTTGTTGGAAGTTTAACAATATTTGTTTTGTTTTTAAAAATAACTTCTTTAGAACTTTTTTTCATTAAAATTTATTTAAGTTTAATTATGTGCATTGTTTGTTTTAGTTATAAGGATTTGAAATCTTTTTTTATTAATGTAGGCACTTTTTATATGGTAAGTATTTTGCTTGGTGGTTTTTTATACTTTTTGAATATTACTTTTTCTTACAAACATAAAGGTATGTTATTTTTCAATGATGGTTTTAGTATAAGTGCTTTATTTTTGATTATAATATCACCAATTGTTTTATATTTTTATGTGAAGCAAGTAAAACTTTTTAAACAAAAAATTGCCTGTAGTTTTAAGACGAATATATACATAGGTAGAAAAATCTTAAATTTAAATGGCTATTTGGATACTGGAAATACATTGTGCTATAAAAATAGACCAGTGATTTTGACAAATATTGATAATACATTTAGAAATAAAAAAATATATATTCCATATATTGTTATAGGTGGGAGCGGGTTACTTGAATGTATAAAAGTGAGAAAAGTTGAAGTGATTGGTTTAGGTGTGTTTGAAAATGTTTATTTAGGTTTTAATAAAGATTTTAAGTTAGGTGAAGCTGATGTTTTATTAAATGGACTTATGAAAGGGGAGATATAATGATAAAAAAAATAATTTATTTGATTAAGAGATTTTTTGAAAAGGATAGCGTATTTTTTATTGGCAGTGCGGAC
>CALVIJ010000070.1 GCA_944329505.1 uncultured Bacilli bacterium
TATCTAATGAAAACACTCAGATATAACTATGAACTAGAAGGATATGGTTATGTTACCGCCCAAAGTATTAAACCTGGAGAAACAGTTGGTGATAATACAGTTAAAATAACCTTAAGTGCTAAAGAGTAACCTAACATCACGGATTGTGGGTCCGCGATGTATACAAAAAGACGAACTTAAAATTCGTCTTTTATTTTGTTCTTACATGATTTTCAAATATTTTATTTAACCTTTTATCAGGATAATGTTTATCTAAAAACACTTCCACTTTATTACTAGGTTCTAATCCATCAGCTCTTTCAGATTGTCTTAAACAAGCTGTAATAGAAATAATGATATCCGCAATCATAAATACAATTAAAATAATCGTTAAAAGATTTCCTGTTCTAACAGGTATTTTTTCAATTAAATTAGATAAAAAAGGATATATAACTTTCATAACCAATAGTGCTAAAACACCCCATATCAACATATATTTTAAACTAGTTCTACCACCTATATTAAAAAGCTGATGACTATAATCCCAAGAAATAGTTCCAAACACCTTTTCTTGTATAAGTGAACACAAATACTCACATCCGCCACCAAGCAACATTCCTAAAATAAAAATTAAAACGGGATTTTTAACCTTTGAAAGGAAAACTACGAATGCTACTAAGCCTAAGCCATATACAGGATTTAAAGGGCCATATATCAAGCCACGTCTACTAACCCAATTGCCATAGTGAATGAAATGATTCAGCATCTCAAACACACACCCAAATACACAGCCTATCATAAATAACCAAAAAATCTTTTTAAAACAAACACCTTTCGCAAATGTTTCTTCTTTTTGCTTCATATACAACCTCACAGCTAAAAAATTTACTTTACTAATAATAGTATATCATTATCCTTTGATTGTCAAACAGATAAAAATAAGGTATAATCAAAATAGAGTTAAATCAAGGTGATGGTCGCATGATAAAATTTATGAAAAAACACTTAAATCTATTAGGACACCGAGTCTTTTTAGTTCCATTCATTATGATTGTTCAAATAGTTATTATCTTTTTAATGGCTGTAGAATTTTATAGTTATTTCATTGTCTTTTATATTATATGTAGTATTTTCAGCCTTCTGATGGTCTTACACATCGTAAATAGTAGAGCTAATCCTAGTTATAAAATAGCTTGGATTATCCCAATAATGATCCTTCCTCTTTTTGGACTACTTTTGTATTTTTTATTTGGAGGTAATCAACTTACAAGAAGACAGAAAGCAAAGATGAAAAATATATATTATAAACAATTAAAATATAAGGATTCACACAACATCGTCATGAGTGAACTGAGATATGAAAACATCTCAGCTTATAACCAAGTCAAATATATTCAAGATTATTCACTCACAAACGTTTGTAAACATACAAAAACAACATATTTATCTAATGGTAGAAACTATTATAATAAAATAATAGAAGCCATCAAAAGTGCGAAAAAATATATTTTCCTCGAGTATTTTATAATAGGAGAGGGAAAAATGTGGAATACTATACTAGAAATCTTAAAACAAAAAGTTTTAGATGGAGTTGAAGTTAGAGTTATCTATGATGATTTCGGATGTATCATGACTTTACCTAATCACTATGATAAAACATTAGAACAATTAGGAATCAAAACCGCCGTATTTAACCGTTTTGTTCCTAACTTAAAATCCAAATTTAATAACCGTGACCATAGAAAAATTGCAATTATCGATGGCCATATCGCATTCACTGGCGGTATCAATCTCGCCGACGAATATATTGGTGAAAAAGTTCGTTTTGGACATTGGAAAGATAATGGAATTATGCTTGAGGGTGAAGCTGTATGGAATTTTACCGTTATGTTCTTATCGATGTGGGACTTTATAAAAGAAGAAAATGAAGATTATGAAAAATATCGTTCAACTCTTGAATATGAAACATCATCAGATGGATATGTCATTCCATACTCAGATAGTCCCTGGGATAGTGAGGCTATCGGAGAGACTGTTTATTTAAATTTAATAGGTAAAGCCAATAAATATATTTATATAACAACGCCTTATCTAGTCATTGACAATGAAATGATTACCGCTTTAACTACTGCCGCTAAAAGGGGAGTAGATGTAAGAATTATAACTCCAGGCATACCAGATAAAAAGCTAGTCAGTGAAGTTACTAAAGCATATTATAATCAACTTTTAGAAAGCGGTATAAAAATATACGAATATTCAAAAGGATTTATTCATGCAAAAACATTTGCCGTTGATGATGAATATGCAACTATCGGAACTGTCAATTTAGATTATAGAAGTTTATATTTGCACTTTGAATGTGGAGTGTGGTTATATGCTTGCTCAACAATTTTGCGAGTGAAAAAAGACTTTACATCAACATTGAAAGAATGTAGAGAAATTAAATTAAAAAACTTGGGGAAATTAACCTGGTTCAATACACTTAAAAGACAAATTTTAAAGGCCTTTGCCCCATTAATGTAAGGAGGAATATTATGAAAAAAATATTAATTGTTATGTTTGTCGTATTTATTTTAACTGGATGTGGTAATAGTGGTGAAGAATTTATCTGTACCATTAATAATAAACAAGCTATATTTACCTTAAAAGATGGTATGATAACTTCTTATACCTTAGATGGTACAAACCAAAGTCAAAGTACTATTGATGAAATAAATGGTACATACTTTACTAGTAGTACAAATACTGAAGAAGGAAAGGTAGCATTAACAAACTATGTAAATTCACTTGGTGGTAGCTGTAATTTTTAAAATATGAAAAAGAAGTGTGTTATATTAGTATTGATTATTGCAATTTTAGGATTAGGAATTTACTTATTTACTCAAAATAAAGAAGAGCCAAGAGAAGAAAAAAAAGAAACGGTTGAAGTAAAAAAAGAGCCAGAAGTTAAAACTAGTAAACTTTCATTGGTCATGGTTGGTGATGCCTTACTTCATAGTTCTGTATATAAAGATGGTTATAAAGATGGGGTATATAATTTCACATCTCAACTAGAATACATTAAACCAATAATTCAAGATTACGATCTAGCCTTTTATAATCAAGAGAGTATTTTAGGTGGTACGGAATTAGGCTTATCTGACTATCCAACCTTTAATTCACCATGGGAGTTTGGAGATGCTATGGTAGATGCTGGATTTAACATGGTGTCTTTAGCTAATAACCATACGATGGATAGAGGTGAAAAAGCAATCTTAAACTCATGCGAATATTGGAAAAACAAAGATGTTTTAGCATCCGGTAGTTATTGTTCTAAAGAAGATTCTGAAACTGTTCAAATAAGAGAGAAAAATGGTATAAAATATACTTTACTTGCTTACACCTACGGCACAAACGGTATTTCTGTCCCGCAAGGAAAAGACTATTTAGTTAATCTATATAGTGATGAAAAAGCTAAAAGTGATATTAAAAAAGTTAGAGATAAAGTAGATTTATTAATGGTATCTATGCACTGGGGTACAGAATATCGCACAGAACCAACCGAAGAACAAAAAAGACAAGCCGAATATTTATCATCATTAGGGGTTGATATAATTATAGGAACTCATCCACATGTCATTCAACCCATAACATATATTGATGACACCTTAGTCATTTACTCATTAGGCAATTTTATATCTGCTCAAAGCACCAATAACGACTATAATACAATGGTCGAACTTATGACTTCGATTGACGTTATTAAAGAAGAAAAAGATGGAGAAGTTACCATCAAATTAGAAAACTTAAATAATGAACTTTTATTTAACTACTATAAAAAAGGTAGTCGCTGGACTGATTTTAAAGTTATTCCATTTAGTCAAATGAATTCATCTTATAATTCTGATTATCAAAGACTTTATAATAAATATAGTGCCGTAGTCAAAATGTATAATGCGAATATACCTATTAATCCATTACCGGAGGCTTAAAGCCTCTTTTTCATGTTATAAGTTTGGAAATAACGATTTATCACAAATATATTTTGAACTATTTTAAAAGAATTTTAGATAGAATATCTAAAAGAGTATAAAAATTATCCCCACTATCCATCGCCAGATGAAAATAGCATTATGTATTTTGCTATTTTATAAAAAATTAAATGAAAAAGCTAGTGATTTATGGTACTATTTCTCTATTAGACAGAAAAATAAATTCAGAAAATGATTAGAAAAGTTTTCAAACACACTTAAATGTGTTATAATTTAAGTGCGAAAGGAAAATGAATATGGAGTATGAAAGTAAGATTTTAAAATTATTTAAAAATGGTTATTTGACTACCAAAGAGGTTACTAATCATAATATTCCTAGATTTTATTTAACTAAACTTATTAAAGAAAACAAAATAGAAAGAGTAAGTCGTGGAGTATATATTAAAAAGAATGTTTTGGTAGATGAATTTGTAATTCTACAAAGTAAAAGTAAGTATGCAATTTATTCTAATACCACTGCGCTTTATTTGCACGGATTTTCTAATAGAATTCCTATTAAATATGATATTACAGTCAAAAGTGGTTACAAAGGATCTCTTCAAAAAGAAGATAATGTTAATTTATTTTATGCAAAAAGAGAATTGCTTGGATTAGGTATCATTGATTATAAACTTGATTCAGGAAATATTATTAAAGTTTATGACTTAGATAAAACCATTTGCGATATTATTAAAAATAAAAAGAAAATAGATGCTGAAATCTTTAATAAAGCTATTAGAGGATATTTCTATAGTAAAAAGAAAAACACTTTAAAACTATATGAATATGCTAGAAAAATGAATATTTATGATAAAGTAAGAGATACTTTCGAGATGTTTGGGTGATTAAAAATAGAGATAGTCTAAAAGCAAAAGCATCTAATTTATCTAAGCAAACTAATATACCTAATAAATATTTGATTCAAAATTTTATGTTTGAAGCATTATTAAAAAGAATATCAAAATCTAAATATAAAGATAAATTTATTATTAAAGGTGGACTTTTATTATCATCTATCTTTGGTGTGAATTTAAGAAGTACTATGGATTTAGATACTACTATAAAAGGACTGCCATTAGATAGAGAAACTATTACTAAAGTTATTAATGAGATTATTAATATAGATTTAGAAGATAATGTTAATCTTGAAATAGAAAATACTAAAGATATCAGAGAAGAAGAACTATATTCAGGATTTGAAGTTAATTTAAAAGCAGAATTTGATGGCCTAAAAACTAATTTAATGATTGATATA
>CALVIJ010000071.1 GCA_944329505.1 uncultured Bacilli bacterium
TAGACTATTTCTTAAAGCACAGCTATCTACTTCTTTTAGCCATGGTTTTTCTTTAGAAAGTGATGGAATTAATTTTACTTGGTCGTAAGCGCTTTTACTTTTACCTGCTATCTTATATTCTTTTATTTTATCATCCAGAAAATAATTATATATAAATCTTGAGCACCCAATAGTTTTATTAATTAATTCTGCTTGTTCTTTATTTGGATATAGTCTAAATACATAGCCTTTTAGTATTTGCATATCATCACCCTCTATCATTGTTGTACAGAGTATAACATAAGGAATCTTAATTGTAAATGCTTTTTCAAACAAATGTTTGCAAAAAAAATGTACTTTTCTTATATACAAAAAATAAGGTCTTAATGGCCTTATTTTCTTTCTTTAATTTTTGCTTGTCCTTTAAGGTCACGTAAATAATTAAGTTTAGCTCTTCTAACTTTACCTTTTCTAATTACTTCTACGCTATCAACCTTTGGTGAGCTATATGGGAAAGTTCTTTCAACACCGATTCCGCTAGATTTTTTTCTAACAGTGTAGTTTTTACTAACCCCACTACCTTTGATAGCAATTACGATTCCCTCGAACGCTTGAATTCTTTCGCGTTTTCCTTCGATGATACGAACATTTACTTTAATAGTATCACCAACACGAAATTCTGGTAGGTCTGTTCTAATTTGTTTTTGTGTTATTTTATCTACCAAATTCACAGAAATCACTCCTTTGCCTAAATCTATGATCATAACTAAAATCCTAAACTTGTCAGCGGATCACGACGTATTAAATTGTATCACATATTATTAATAAATGCAAGTACAAATATTTTTATTAATTATATATTAATACAATTATCAAATATGAATATCTATCTAGATTTTCCTGCTGATTTTACATTTTGCTTAGTTAACTCTTCTAATTTGTTTTTTAATTCTAGTTCAACCATTCCAACTTTTTTTAATAGTCCTTTGATATATTTTTTATCTAAGAATTTAGAATATTTATTCATAATTATGCTTTTATATCTACTGACATCATCGATAACTAGTTCTAGAGTATCTGGATCTTCATCATCGTCATCAATAACTGAAAATAAGAAAACAAGATAAGCATCTAATTTGTGTTTTATATTTTTTGTCAAAACTTTTTTGATGAGACTAGGTTCGACTAAGACTAGTCTACTGACTTCTACACCATCATACGGAACATTATTTTGCGGTCTAATTTTAAAGCCATGAAGTCTATTATAATCAATATATCCGTATACTATTTCATTATTGTCTTTATCACAAATATAATATCTCTCATCCATTGTTCTCACCATTTTCTAATAAATCTGGACGACGCTTTTGAGTCTTTTTTAGGGCTTCCTCTTCTCTAAATTTTTTGATATTGGCATGATGACCGGATAATAATACATCTGGCACTTTCATTCCTCTAAAGTTTACTGGCTTAGTATAGACTGGGTAATCTAACAAGTTATTATTAAAAGAATCATTTAAATGAGAATCTTTTTCGATGACACCGTCTATTAATCTGACAATACTATCGGTGATAACCATACTAGCAAGTTCACCACCAGTTAGAACATAATCCCCAATACTAAGTTCTAAATCTGCAAGGGTTCTAATTCTCTCATCAAAGCCTTCGTAATGACCACATATTAAAATTAAATGTTTTTCTTTAGATAAGTCGTAAGCCATTTTTTGCTTATAAGTTTTTCCTTGAGGGGTCATAAGAATAACTTTGGTATTTTCTTTTTTTAAATCTTCAACAGCATCAAAAATAGGTTGAGGCATTAAAACCATACCTCTTCCGCCACCAAAGCCATAATCGTCAACTTTTTTATGAGGATTTTTACTATATTTTCTAATATCATGGATTTTTATATCGACAAACTTGTTTTGAATTGCCCTTTTAATGATTGATGTGGTTAAGAAACCTTCAAACATTTCAGGAAAGATGGTTAAAATATCAACCTTCATCGACAAATCCTTTGATTAGTGATAATTTTATATCTTCATTTATTTCTTTAACAAATTCATCGACATAAGGGATAAGATATTCTTTATCACCTTCAACTACAAGTAGTTCTCCACCACCATTATTTATAATTTCCTTTAAGGTCCCAATGTATTTTCCATTATTATAAACTTTTTTCCCATATAACTCTTCATTAAGTGGTCCTGGAAAGGTATATTCCTCTTTATTAATATAAACTTTACTACCTTTGAATTTTAAAACTTCGTTAATATCATTGTATCCTTCAAAAGTAACCATATCAAAGTTTTTGTGTTTTCTGTATGTCTTTATTTTTAATTTTTCGTCATTTATGTATAAGTAATTATCGGGTTTAAAAATTAAATCTTTATATTTAAAAATAGAGATGATACGTACTTCGCCTTTAATGCCATGGGTATTTACTAAATCTCCAATATATAGCACTTTCATCACCTCTACTTCGTTAATTCATACAAAATAATACTTGTAGCTACTCCAACATTTAAACTCTCACAAGCTTTATTCATGGGAATATATAAGTATTCATCACATAGTTGTAGCAAATTTTCGCTTACGCCTTTTCCTTCATTGCCCATTATTATAGCAAACTCGGAAATTTTTTCAAGTTTTTTTAAACTTTTTCCCCCAGTAACTTTGGTACCATATATTGGGATTTTTCCTTTAATTTCATTTAAAAATTTAGATAAATCTTTTTTTACAATATTAGTTTTAAAAATCATGCCTTGGGATGATCTTATTACTTTATCACTATATATATCAGCACATTTATCATTAATTATAATTGTATCAATATTGAAGGCGACACTACTTCTTATAATAGTTCCAATGTTACCTGGATCTTGAACACTATCTAAAATTAATAATTTTTTTCCTTGTAATGTCATTTCTTTTGCCCTACAAATCCCAATAATACCACTTGGACTTTCAACTTGACTTAAATGTTTTAAAACATTTTTCGTTATATAATTAGTTTCAACATCTAATTGAAACTCAGTGCCTTTTAAGAGTAATAATTCTTTTAGAAGGCCACTTTCATAAGCTTCTTTAACTAGATGCATTCCTTCGATTAAAAACATATTTTGTTTATCCCGAAATTTTTTTATTTTTAGTTTGGAAAGTTCTTTTATTTTTGGATTATTTACTGAACTATATAACATAAATTCACCTTTTCTTAATATTATTCATCTTGAGCGGTGTCATAATTATATGAAAATTTACTACCATCATAAGTTATATCAACAACGTTTTCCATATCGAATTTTTCATCGGTTTTAGGGTTAACTATATCGCCTGATGGGAGAAAACCTTTTTCTTGAAGTTCATTTAAAGATACTGTACAAATTATATCTTTACAATTAGACATCTTATAAACATCGGATGCGACATAGTTTTTGGCCGCCCTTTCAAAGCTTATTATTTGATCATTATACGCATCTTCAGTATTTTCAATAATTGTTCTTTGAACTATCGGAACAGTGATAGTTGCAATAATCCCAAGAATAACGATAACACCTAACAATTCTACTAAGGTAAAACCCTTTTTTTTCATTTTTCTTCACCTATTATAAATTATAAAATAGCCTAGAAAATTAGTCAAGACGAGAACATGTTTAAATTAGTTTTACTAGGGCGAGATGCTTTCTTTCAATTTCTTTTAAATGGTTTTTCAGCTTATCTTGGCATTCTTCATAATATTGGTTTTTTGATAAAACATTTAAGTATTCATTAATTTTATTTAAATGATAGTCTGATGATGTCTTTTTATATTTATCAATATATATATATATTAACTCTTCATAAGCCGGCATAATACCTTTCTGTGCGGCTAAATTTAAGTATTTAATCGCTTTATCTAAGTTTTTTTCAACATGAGCTTGATGATTACCATTTATATAAAAATATTTAGCTAAGTTATAAAAAGACCAATGATCTAAAATATTTAAAGGTACTTCGGTGGCCAAGTTATAATATTTGAAGGCTTTTTCCATATCTACTTCACTAGCTATTCCTAGTCTATAATACTCTCCTACTTTATTACAGGCCCAACTCTCTTCTTTTTCAGCACCAAATAGGAAATATTTAAAGGCTTTTTTGTAATCTTTTTTATTCTCATATATTTTTCCTAAATTGTTGTAAGCATAAACATAATCATAGTTTATAGCTTTGTTAAAGTATTCAATAGCTTTTTTCTCATTTGTTTTTTCATTAGGAACTAATCCTTTAAGATAACAAATACCAATAGTATTAGTGGCGGCTACACTACCAACTTTTTCAGCTTTTTTTAAATAATACCAAGCTAGTTTTAAATCATCATCAGATAAATCACCTATTTTCTTTTGATAAATCATTTGAGCAATTAACCAACAAGATCTAGGATGATTTTTCTCGGCTGCTATTTTAAAGTATTCATAACTTTTTATATATCTCGGATAGCCAACCATTCTTCCAGTATATTCTAGCTCGCCCATTTCATAACAGGCATATGGGTTTTTCTCTTTAGATAATGTTTTTAGGGAGTGAGTATAATTAATACCGTCTTGCATTTGTAATTTTAAAAATTTTTCTAATTCTGATACTGAGATATTTGTACTATTTAAAATATTTTCAATTACTTCTTTTTGTGATGTTTCGGTATATATTGGCTGTTTTTTTTCTAAAACAATGTATATAAGTAAATTACATAGGGTTTGATAAATTTTATTTTCGGTTATTTGCCTATATATTTCTTCGGTAAAATCATCAGGAACACTTTGGTCGTTTTTAGCTAAGTTATAAAGTTCTAAAACCAACTTTTCAAAAAGCGGATGATTTTTTACTTTATTTATCAACTCTTCGTGAGTAAAACTAGAATGAATTTCACCATCTAGTATTGACATTAAACCGATTATAACATCATCAAAGATTTGTGGATTGTCTGTAAAGTTTTTTTTGTATTTTATATATATTTGTCTAAATTCGGTACCAATAGATCTATAACCTATACAATAGTTATTGATAGTAGAATCACTGACATTATCAACCCCAAATAAACAATAAAAAACTTCAGTTTGATTGGCAAAGCTTTTGTTTTGGGCAAGTTCTTTTACGATTTTGCAAAAATTCCCTAAAGATAATTGATTTTGATTGTTATTCAT
>CALVIJ010000072.1 GCA_944329505.1 uncultured Bacilli bacterium
TATTTCAACCCCATTCTACAATTTCAATATATCAAAAAAAGGAATCTTATTCAAATTCCTTAAATTGACGACATTGCTCCCAATTTTAGGAGCTATTTTATTTTCTTTTGATATCCTCTTATTTCTAAAGCTGTTTTTGAACATTCCTCATAAATTTTATTAAATTCTTGTAATTCATCTTCATAAATGTTTAAGAATGAAGCTAATAAAGTCTTATCTGTTGGAGATAGTAAAGTAGATTTACTACTTTTATTCCATTCTATTCCGTTTTCCTCTTTCGCAAATTCGCCATCAAATAGGTTATTCCAAGATGAGTTTGATAAATAGTGAGGGTTATTACAAAGTGTTCTTCTAAAAACATAACGTGGATTAGAATTATTATATTCAATAAAATCAAAAGATTCTATTTTTGGTGTTATTATCTGTTTATCATTAGTAAGAAAGGTCCATACTGGAGTTATCTTAATACTTACCCACTCATCAGTACCTCGAAGATTTTCTTTGAATGAGCTTGTTTTAATTGGTATAGCTGGTAGAGAGCCAATACTAAATGTTCGCCATTGATATTCTCCATGAATTCTTTCTAACTTTTTAAATTCTTTAATATTTATTAACGCTACAGTATTTTTTGAGTCGACAATTAATTTAAGCGAATCATAAAATTCTGATCTTTTCATTTTCTATTTTCCTCCCTTAAATTTAAGTAAAATGTATTATACACGCGATTTATATTACTGTCAAATACATAATTTGTTTAGTTTTGTCAATATTAATATTGGTGGTTTTATGAAGAATATTTTAATCACAGGTGCGAGAAGTGGAATGATTTATCCAGTTATTCAGAAACTTAAGAAAAAATATCACTTGTATGTAACGGTGCACACTGAAAGTGAACTTAATAGTATTAAAAAATTATATAAAAATGATAAGAATATAGAGTGTTTGAAAATTGATATTACTAAAGATTTGAACAAAACAGATAAACTTGATATAGATGTTTTAGTTTGTAATGGTGCGGTGGCTGAAAGTGGGTCTTTATTTGAAATTCCATTAGATAATGTTAGAAAAAACTTTGATGTAAATGTTTTTTCCAATTTGGATTTAGTTCAAAGAGTTTCTAAAAAAATGATTAAAAAAGGTGAGGGAAGAATAGTTATAATTTCTTCTTTGATTAATAAAGTGCCAATACCATTTTTAGGTAGTTATTCGGGAACTAAAGCTGCTTTGTCGGTTTTCGCACGAAGCTTATATTATGAAAGTAAATTATTATCATCTAAAGTAGATATAGTTTTAGTTGAACCAGGTTTATATAAAACAGGATTTAATCAACTAGCTTTTGATAAAAAATATGATTTTATGGATTATAATTCATTTTTTGAAAATCAAATAGAGATAATTAGAAAAAGTGAAAATATATTTTTATGGCTTTTTGAAAAAAGAAGTTTAAATTCAATTACGAATAAAATATATGAAGCAGTTACAGTAACTAAGCCGCGTTTTCGCTATAGTACACCATTTTCACAAAATTTATTTTCTAAAATCTTTAACTTATTTTCTTAATCTTTGATATAATATCTGTAAGAGGTGATTAGATGACAGATATTGAGATTGCAAGAAGTTTTAAGATGTTGGAGATTGATGAGATTGCGAAGAAATTAGGTATTGATGATAAGTATTTAGAACATTATGGGAAGTATAAAGCTAAAATTAATTTAGATATTTTGAATAATTTAAAAAACGAAGACGGTAAATTAATTTTAGTGACATCTATTAATCCCACACCATTTGGTGAGGGAAAAACGACCATGAGCATCGGTATTCATGATGCAATGAGAAAATTAGGTTATAATAGTTTAGCCGTTTTAAGAGAACCATCATTGGGCCCTGTATTTGGAATTAAAGGTGGAGCAGCTGGTGGAGGACATTCGCAGGTTGTTCCAATGGAAGATATTAATTTACACTTTACTGGTGATATGCATGCGATTGGAGCTGCGAACAATTTACTTTGTGCGGCTATCGATAATCATTTATTTCAAGGTAATAGTTTAAATATCGATAAGACCAAAATTTTATTTAATAGATGTGTCGATATGAATGATAGAGCCCTTAGAACTGTAACGGTTGGTTTGGATTTGGGTAAGGATGTAGCTCATGAAAATCATTTTTGTATTACAGTAGCAACTGAAATTATGGCCATTTTGTGTTTATCCAAGAATTTAAAAGATTTAAAAACGAAAATCAGTAATATTTTATTTGCTTATGATATGAATGGTAGACCTTTATTTGTTAAGGATTTACACGTCGAAGAAGCAATGACAATTTTACTTAAAGATGCCATAAAACCTAATTTAGTTCAAACTTTAGAAAATAACCCAGTTATAATTCATGGTGGACCTTTTGCGAACATCGCTCATGGTTGTAATAGTTTGATGGCCACTAAACTTGGTTTAAAACTTTCTGATTATGTGGTTACTGAAGCTGGATTTGGCGCTGATTTGGGAGCTGAAAAATTCTTAGATATCAAATGTAGAAAAGGCAATTTAAAACCAAATGTCATTGTGGTTAATGCGACTATTAGAAGTCTAAAATATAATGGTGGTATGAGTAAAGATGAACTTAATATTAAAAATATGAAATATTTAGAAAAAGGTATTTGTAATTTAAAAGTTCATATAGAAAACATGAAAAAGTATTTGAATAATATAATTATATGTTTAAACAAATTTTCTTTTGATGATCAAGAAGAAATAGAATATGTGAAAAAATATTGTGAGAATCTAGGATGTGAGTTTGCCGTTTCCACTTCTCATCAAGATGGAGGAGAGGGAGCTATTGAGCTTGCTGAAAAAATAGTCAATCTTTGTAAAAATGATGTGGAGTTTAATTTGCTTTACGATGAAAATGATAGTATAGAAAATAAAATAGAAAAGGTTTCTAAAGAGATTTATCATGCTGGAGCAGTTAAGTATTTAGATGAAGCAAGAAAAAGTATTAAAATGATCGAAAAAATGCATTTGGATAAATTACCTATATGTGTGGCTAAAACACAATATTCAATTAGCGATGATCCTAAAAAACTTGGTTATCCTAAAGATTATGAAATTACAGTTAGAGATGTTAAAGTAAATAGTGGTGCGGGATTTATTGTTGTTTATATGGGTAAGATTATGACAATGCCAGGCCTTTCTAAAACCCCAGCCTATGAAAATATGCATATAGATGACGATGGAACTATTTATGGATTATTTTAAAAACTTTAGTATTAAACTAAAGCTTTTTTATATATAAGGGAAGTGCATTTTTCATCCGCAAACATTTGTTTGAAAAAAAGTTTACAATTAAGAATTCTTATGTTATACTTTGTACAACAATGATAGAAGGTGATGTTATGCAAATACTAAAAGGTTATGTATTTAGACTGTATCCAAATAAAGAACAAGCAGAATTAATTAATAAAACTATTGGGTGCTGTAGATTTATATATAATTATTTTCTGGATGATAAAATAAAAGAATATAAAGAAACTGGAAAAAGTAAAAGTGCATATGACCAAATAAAATTAATTCCATCACTTTCTAAAGAAAAGCCATGGCTAAAAGAAGTAGATAGCTGTGCTTTAAGAAATAGTATATTTAATTTAGAAGATGCTTATAAAAGATTTTATGACGGAAGTGGATATCCAAAATTTAAAGCAAAAAGTGTACATGAAAGCTATAAAACTAATAATATTAAAAATAGTTATAAAGGAAATAATTATAACAGTATAAAATTAGATTTAAAAAATAAGACTATTACTTTACCAAAATTAAAAGAAGTAAAAATAAGAGGATATAGAAATAGAAAAGTAATGCTAGGAGAGATTAAAAGTGCAGTAGTTAAGAAAGATGCTGGAAAGTATTATGTAAGTGTTTTAATAGAAGAAGAGTTAATAAGACCATCATTTGTACCTACAAGTATAATAGGAATAGATTTAGGAATAAAAGATTTAATCGTAACATCTTATAATGAGAAAATAGAAAATACAATAAAACTTAATACAAAAAGAATGGTAGGACTTCAAAAAGGATTATCAAGATGTAAAAAAGGAAGTAAAAATAGATATAAAATGAGATTAAAAATACAAAGGTTATATCAAAAGATAAGGAATGCAAGAAAACATATGATACATGATATAACAAATAAACTAATAAACGAAAATGACATTATAGTAACAGAGAGTTTAGATGTAAAAAGTATGCAAAAGAATCACTATGTAGCAAAAGGATTAAATGAAAACCCAATATCAGAAATAATAAGAGTACTTAAATACAAAGCTAACTGGAATAATAAGAAACTAATACAAATAGACAGATATTATCCAAGTAGTCAAATATGTAATGTTTGTGATTATCAAAATAAAAAGGTTAAAGATTTGAAGTTAAGAAATTGGGAATGTCCAAATTGTCACACAAAACATAATCGTGATTATAATGCAGCAGTTAATATAATGTTTAAAGGTTTAGAAAAATATATGAAAGGAATAGAACAATGTATTTAATCATAAATTTTGATATAAGTAAAATAAAAATTAGGGTAGCGACTATCCGATACTGGTCTATGGAGGAATCTTAGATTCCGATGAAGTAGAAAGAGCTTACCGTGAGGTAAGCTAAGTCAAAATTTATTTTGACCTATGTTCGTTCTGTTTTAATAGCTTTTAGTCTATCTTCTTTTTTCATAAAACTCCTTTCCTTCGTTTAAACCATTTAACAATATTTATTTCAGATTATATCTATATTGGTAAAGAGAGTAGAACCAATAAAAACAAAAAAACTAGGAAAACCCTAGTTAAATACATATTGGTAGCGAGAGGGGGATTCGAACCCTCGACCCTACGGGTATGAAAAAAAAGCTCTAATTAGTGATATAGTGCAAAATATCAAAAAAGCCTTTATTTTTAAGGCTTTTCATTACTTGTAAAATTCGAGTAAGTTTGAATAGATTTGATTAAATATAAATAAATTTGAATTATTTTTTATAAAAAATAACTAAAATTTAACTACAAATTTTTTATAGATATTTAATCAATAAATTGTAATTTGCATTATTTCTTATTCGGTTTTCTTTTAATAAAAAGTAATTTTTTTAAATCTTCTATTATCGA
>CALVIJ010000073.1 GCA_944329505.1 uncultured Bacilli bacterium
GTAAACATGGTGGCGGAGTACTGCTTGCTAAACATCAGGGTATTAATACAACATTTAATATTAATGGTGGAACTGTAAATAATAATAGTTTAACAGGAACAGTAAATACAGAAGGCTTTAACTTTGGTTCAGTTGAGGGAGTAGTTATAAATGATAAGACTTCAGGACATTCTTATACGCATGGAACTATAAATTATATGGTTACTGCCTTAAATAATGGTTATGGTTTAGCTGTCGAAGGAGCTTTTACAGATCTTAATACTAATGTTGTTTTATGGCAAAATGCAGGAAATAACCAAAAATGGAGAACTTTCGTTTTAGCTGTTGTAAATGGAAAAGTACAATATGGGTTTGCTGTCGTTCATACTGGTGATAGATGGTTATGGATATTAGGTAATAATAGTGCATTAGGAACTAATATAATAGTTTATAGTATGAATAAGAATACTGGTGGATTTTGGTATTTAGAAAATGCCGGAAGTGGATATTGGTATATAAAAAATGTTAATGGCTTGTGTTTAGATTTAAATAACAGTACAGTAGTCAACGGAACTAAAATAAATATTTGGACATGTAGTAATCAAAATAATCAGAAATGGAAATTTATACGAACAACTGCATAATACTTTGAAAATTATAATGAAGAAATTTAGTAAAGCAAAAAATTATAAAATAATATTTATGTAGTTAGTAAATAAAAATATTTTTAACAACATATACGAGGTGATAAAAATGACAAAACAAAATCATAAATTATTGATATACATTTTTTGCTTTTTTATTTTTCTATTTAATCGTGATGCTATCTTAGCTGCATCATCAGAGGGAAATAGAATAGCCGATATGGGAGCACAACTAGCCGTAGGGGTTGATAGTTTTTACTATGCTGCTCATCCATGGACTAGGGTTTATAATAATCAAACAAAAAAATATGTAGACATAAGAGAGAGAGTTAGTCCTGTCGGATTAGGAGCAGATAAAGGAGAGTATGCAGATTGCGCGGTAGGTGTTTCTACCATTGTAAGAGCATCTGGTGTTGATCCTGATTTTCCTACATATTTGTGTCCAGATCAATGGAATTATCTTAAAGGAGATGGGGCTAAGAAGTGGAGGCATGTAGGAACATATTATATTGGAACTCCACCGACTCAACTACAACCAGGGGATGTATTATTGGTAGATCCAACGAAGACTAATGCTTCTCAGCACATATGGGTTTATTTAGGAAACTTGGTTGTAAGAAAGTATTGGCCTAATAGTGATGCTGATTCAATACAAGCCTCATGGTGCTCTGGGTATATGTGTAGTTTTTATCCTAGTTTATTTAAAACTGCAATTAGTCAAGATCCAGGAAATAGACCTTATGCTATATTTAGGTTTAAAGGAACAGATTTTGTTAAAGGAGTTCAGAAGTGGGCTGAACAGGTAAGTACACAAAAATTTGAATATCAAGCAGCTGATGTCTGTGATATTATTTCACAAGAGTTAGCCACTTATATAAATCGTTTCTTTTTCTATATATGTGTTGGAGGAATAATTCTTTTAGTAGTTCTTAGTAGTTTAAATTTAATAAAAGTTATAGTTGGTCATGATAATGATGGATTATATGAATTTTTACAAAATCTAAAGGTTCGAATAATATGTTTAGTAGTATTATTAGTTTTGCCGGTAATTATACCATATCTTTTAAATACAATTAATAATATTGCTCCTATTGTTGGATACAATTCAGATAATCCATTGTGTAATTCTTTATCAAATTAAAGTAAAAAAATCAAGGTAAAATTAATGTTGAACCTTGATTTTTCATATGTTTTATTTTGAAAGTTTATTGTACTTGTTAATGTAAGTACTGACATTTTTTGGGAATTATAAAAAAACTAATTGACAAAAATAAATAGGTGATTATAATAACTAAACAGAAACCGGAGGGATGTATAATGACATCAAACAATTCTCAATATGCAACCATTCCAATTGAATTATTGGAAATAGAATCTAGAAAGAACAAAATCAATCCTTCTTATAAATTTCATTTATTAAAAATAACCCCATATAAGTCTTTGAAGTTAACCAATATTGTTGTAAAAGTTGGTGATGAAACTACGCCTTATGTAGAAGAGTTACTTACTCAGAATAAAATTGGTTTAAGCAAAGATGAGGGGTATAAAGTATATCTTCCGGGTGATATTATTTATACATTATGTACTAAAGAAGAAGCTTATTTGACCGCTGCTGAGCAATTAAATTATCATCAAAAAGTGTCTAATATATTTACTCAAAGTTCGTAGATATTTATTCCATATTTGTTTTCGACTGTATCAAGAAAAATATAATTTTCAGGTGGATTATATGTTAAAATTCCCATAATAATATAAAGTAGTATAATCCCTATAATGCCTAACGTTTCTCTGTGAAGAGGTCTTAAACTTAAAATATAGTAACTTATTATGTTTACAAAATATATACTGATAAATAAAACTACTAAATTTAAAATAAATATTGAGCCAGCAAAATGATATATTGGTAAATATATAATTAGGAAAACGATGATTGATAAAGTCGTTTCTATAAATACACTTAATACGAAATTATTATGATTAATTCTGTATTTTTTTAAAAGAAAATATTCAAGAATACTCCAAATTAAAATACTACTAGTCATCATTTTTACGTGTTCCCAAATACTTTCATTTACAGGAAAGAAAATACTAAATAATGAATTCGGAAACCAATTGTATAAAAAATGAGTTAAAAAACATAAAATAAACATTCCAAAAAGACTAAACATTTTTATTTGTTTTAGAGTCATAGCACCGCCTCTTTTAAGAATAATATATGTAATTTTGCAAAAAAATATACTTTTTTGCAAGTTTTTTTCTAAAAAAAAAGGAAATGGGTAAAAAAAATCGTATATTAATATATAGGGGGGATTTCATGAATGTACTAAGTCAAGAAAAAATAAGTGAAATCAGAAATAGTATCAATATAGTCGATGTTATATCCTCTTATATACCCCTTACCCCTAAGGGAAAAAATTATTTTGGAGTTTGTCCGTTTCATGATGATACTAATCCTAGTATGAGTGTCAGTCCATCTAGACAGATTTATAAATGTTTTTCTTGTGGTGCTACGGGAACTGTTTTTAAATTTATTATGGATTATGAAAATATTTCATTTATGGAAGCAGTTAAAAAAGTTGCTGATCTAGGTGGTATTGTTGTTAATATTGGTAAAGTTCATAAAAAACAAACTCATCCAGAATTACATCAAATATATGATTTGAGTTTAAAGTTTTACATTAATAATTTGAATACTGCTGCCGGTAAAGAAGCACGTGAATATTTAAATAACAGAAATATAAATGAAGAAGTTATTAAAGAATTTCAAATTGGTTTAGCTTTAAAAAAAGATATGTTATCTAAGATTTTGACTCAAAAATTTAAACCAACAGAAGTTTTAAAGAGTGGTTTGATTGGGAAAAACGATTATGGATATTATGATTTGTTTTATGATAGAATAATGTTTCCGCTTTATGACTTGGATGGTAATCCAGTAGCATATAGTGGAAGAATATATAATAGGCAAGACAATTCAAAATATTTTAATACTAGAGAAACGGAAATATTTAAAAAGGGTGAACTTATATATAATTATCATCGTGCGAGAGATGAAGCAAGACGAAAAAATCAAGTTATTGTCATGGAAGGCTTTATGGATGTCATTAGGGCTTATACTATAGATGTTAAAAATGTTATTGCCACTATGGGTACAGCTGTAACTGATGTTCAAGCGAATTTAATAAAACGAATGGCCAAAGAAATTATTTTGTGCTTTGATGGTGATGAAGCAGGAGCTAAAGCAACTATGGCTTGTTCTAATGAACTTTTAAAAATAGGAGTTACTCCTAAGGTCATTAGGTTAGAGAATAATTTGGATCCAGATGAATATATTCAAAAATATGGAAAAGATGCTTTTCGGAAGAAAATTGATAATCCTATTAGTGTTATGGATTTTAAATTATCTTATTTAAAAAATGGTAAAGATTTAAATAGTAGTGTTGATCAAGCAAAATATATAAATGAATTAATTGTTGAATTAAATAAAATTGATGATGATATTTTAAAAGATTTAACTATTAAAAAAGTTGCTACAGAAATGAATGTTGATGAGAGTTTAATAAGAAACCATTTGGAAAAGAAGGAAGTTAAACCGATTCGTCAAAGCGAACCACCGAGTGTAACTACAAAATATGAAAAGGCTGAAAGTGGATTAATTTACTATATGCTTAAAAGTCCAGAAGTTATTACCATGTATAATAACAAAGTTACTTATATTCCGACAAAAGAATATCGACAGTTAGCTAGAGAAATAAGTGCTTTTTATAAAAACTTTGGCTTTATAAATGAAGCTAGTTTTATTGATTATATTGAATGTGATTCTGAACTTATGGAAACAATAGGTAAAATAAATAAAAATAATACAAAAGAAACTTATACTTTAGAGGAAATTGAAGACTATATTAATGTAATTAAAGATTATAATGTGAAAGAGGAAATAAAAAGACTTACTAACAGAATGAAAAACTTGACAGATCCATTAGATAAAGCTAAAATAGCTGAGGAAATTGTGGGACTTAAAAAGGGAGTGTAATTGATGTTTGGAGAAATAAAAACTTTTGAAGAAAGAAAAAAAGAATTAATTGAAATGGGTAAGAAAAAAGGCAGTATTACTTATGAAGAATTAGCCGAAAAATTAAAAAATTTAGATTTAGATGCTGATTCTTTAGATGATTTATATAATACCTTAAGTGAAAATAACATAAAAGTTGTTTCAGAAAATGAAGAGGATGACGAAGATCCAAGTACTACTAGTAATGAGCTTTTAACAAAAGACTTAACTATTAATGACCCAGTTAGAATGTATTTAAAAGAAATTGGTCAAATTAAACTATTAACAACTGAGGAAGAATTAGAATTAGCTGATAGGATTGCTAATGGTGATGAACAAGCTAAAGCAATTTTAGCTGAAGCTAATTTACGTTTAGTTGTTAGTATTGCTAAAAGATATGTTGGAAGAGGAATGCTATTTTTAG
>CALVIJ010000074.1 GCA_944329505.1 uncultured Bacilli bacterium
GGAATAGAAGAAGATGCCACAAATCATGAATCTAATTATCCAACTGAAGAAGATTTTCTAAATGACATGTATAATGCTATTGAAAATTCTAATTTCACATCAAATGTCACCATAAATCCAAATGACAGAATAATTATTTTAGGCACATGTCCTGATCGTGGTAGCCAATTTTCTGGAAACAATAGATTTTCTGTTTATACTAAAGTCGTTCCAATATATGAAAATACAATAAATCAATCAAAAACTTTATAAAGAAAAAAGTATAAGATTTTCTCTTATACTTTTTATTAATTTTTCAAATTCTTAATAGTTTCCGCGTTTTCTTAAAAATGCTGGAATAACGGTATCTTCATCATCTAATCCAAGTATTGGTGTTGATTCCTCTTCTTCTTTTTCTTTGTTTTGATCAAAACCAGTTGCTATAACGGTTACGATTAATTCATCAGTAAAGTTTTCATTAATAACAGCACCAAATATTGTATTAATATCAGTATTAGCTGATTTTCTAATAGCTTCTACCGCTTCTTCTACTTCAAATAATGTTAAATTAGGTCCACCTGTAACGTTAATAATGGCATCAGTTGCACCATCAATACTGGTTTCTAAAAGTGGGCTAAGTACGGCTTGATTAGCTGCTTCAATAGCTCTATCTTCACCAACACCAGCACCTATACCGATTAACGCACTACCACGTTTTTCCATTACAGTTTTAACGTCAGCAAAGTCCAAATTAATTAATCCTGGACAAGCAATCAAATCAGAAATAGATTGAACTCCACGACGTAATACATTATCAACCTCTTTAAATGAATCTAATAAAGGTGTAGACTTATCGATAATTTCTCTTAATCTATCATTTGGTACGACAATTAAAGTATCAACGTGTTTCTTTAATTCTTCAATCCCTTCTAAAGCTTGTGTCATTCTCTTTTTACCCTCAAAAGAAAATGGTTTTGTAACAATACCAATTGTTAAAGCTCCAGAATTTTGTGCAATATCGGCAATTACAGGTGCTGCACCTGTTCCAGTTCCACCACCCATACCGCAAGTGATAAATACCATATCAGCACCTTTTAAAGCTTCTTCTAATTCAGTTTTAGACTCTAGTGCTGCCTCTTTACCAATTTGTGGATTGGCTCCTGCTCCAAGTCCATGTGTAAGCTCAGCACCTATTTGTATTTTTTTCTCAGCTAAAGAATTGTTAAGAACTTGTGAGTCTGTATTAGCAACTATAAACTCTACTCCTTCAACTGATTCTATCATACGGTTTACCGCATTACATCCGCCGCCCCCGACACCTATTACTTTTATTTTTGCTAACTGATCCATTTCAATTCCCATCATATTAATTTCCTCCTATTCGCCAAAAAAGTATCCAAACACTTTTCCGAGCATTGTATCATCGTTAGTATTCTCTCTAGGTGAAGAAAGTTCATCCATATCTTCTTCACTAAGCATTGAATAATTCATTCCCTTTAATTTTAACGTATTTAGAAAATAAATAATATTCCCTATTGCAGTACTATACTTATTATTTCTAACACCAACTAATTTAACTGATCCTTTACTAGCCGAAGCTGGAAAAACATCATGTAAACAATTTTCGAAATCTAGCATATTGCTAGTTCCACCAGTTACTATTATATACTGAATTGGTTTATTTGTTAAGTCATTTAACTCATTTTTTGCTAAAGTAAGTATCTCGTTTATTCGAGACATAACTACTTCTGAAGCTGATACCTGATTAATTTTGATTTTAACATTATCGACATTTACTGTTTCATAAACGTCAGCTATATCAGCATTTTTCTTATGAGCTAAAGCAAAACTTTCTTTTATTTTTCTAGCTTCTAAGACATCTATCTTATACATATAAGCCAAATCTTTATCGATATCTTTTCCTCCAGCTCCAATTACTTTTGTAATTGCTGGAATACTTTTATTATATAAAGATACAGTTGTAATATCTGAACCAATATTAATAACAGCACTAATACTTTTATCTAAATTTTCCGTTCTAAAGCAATTGATATCACCAATACTTCCAACTGAAATATCGACAATTTCAATACCTAAACTTTCAATTATACTTGCTACAGAATAAACATTTTTCTTTGGTGTTGTTACCATCATTGCTCTACCCATTAGTTTTTTACCTGGAAAACCTTTTGGATCTTTCATGACTGTTTTACCATTAATTTTAAAATCAATAGGCACTACTGTTACAAACTCTTCATTAGGCATTAAATTAACTCTAATACCTGCTTTATATGAATTTGTCATATCTTTTGAAGTGATTAAATCACCAGAGATATCAGACTCACCTTTAATAATTTTATACTCAGCCATATGATTTGGAATATTAGCAATTACTTTCTTTATTCTTATTCCAAGCATATCTTCTATCTGTTTAAATGCAAGTAATACCGACTTTTTAGCTAGTTCAGGGTCGATTATTAAACCCTTTTTTATTCCCCGTGAAGGAACCGAAGTCGCCGCAAGTAAATTTAAATGATTTTGGTAAAGTTCACATACAACAAGTTTAATGGAATCAGAACCAAGATCCATACTCGCATAAACATGCTCCATAACATCATCCTCCTACGGTCTATCATTAATTATACTATAATTTTACCTTATTGAAAAGAAAATGTAAACCCAATTTAAATTTTTTTCCTTAAAAATAATAAAGAAAAAGAACATTTTTAGCTTTTAACTTCAAAATATTCTCCAGAATCCAAATATAAAATTCCTTTTTTATTATCAAACTCTTTAATAATATTTAAGTAATTATCTATCTTCGTAAATTTATTTAAAGTTAGATAAACTTGATTACCATCATTCATTGTTAAGAAAAACCTTCCATCATCTACTTCATTTGGATCATACATGATTTCAGATATTCGCTTAATTATATCATAATCAATTTCAGACATTGATTTTAAAAAATCTGAATAAATATTATCTGGCACGTAATTAATAACAGTCGGTACTGGAAAATTAGCATCCACTTCTGTTTCATCACTTAAAATTGTTTTATCCTCTGGTACATAATAAAATAACGGTAAATTTTCTTCGACTGTAATAACCACTTTAGTTAAACTAGGTCTTAAAACTTCCACATTTTTAATATAATCATCTTCCTCTAATCTATCTACAATACTATGTGAAAGTGTTTTTATACTACTAGGATAATCATCCAATTTAGCTTTCTCAATTATCTCCCAATCACTATATAGACTATTACCTTTAACCACTATATTATTTATTTTAACATCAGTTAAAAAAGCTAGTGCTAATAATAAAGCGATAATTATCATTAATACAATTAAAACATTTTTTAACTTTAATTTTCTTTTCTTTTTAGTTTTACGTGCCATAACATCACCTTTTTATTCTAAAAACTCTTGTTCTTCTTCTAATACAATACCTGTTTCTTCTTTTACTTTATCCTTAATTATTTTTATTAAATTTACGATATCTTCACCACTCGCATTACCGACATTCACAATAAAATTAGCATGTTTTAAAGATACCATTGCATCTCCAACTCTAACCCCTTTAAGGCCAGCATCTTCGATTAACTTACCCGCAGAAAAACCAATAGGATTACGAAATACCGAACCGGCAGATGGATATTCCAACGGTTGTTTTTCTTTTCTCATCGATAAATTTTCTTGCATTTTACTTAGAATATTATCGTAATTATCCTTTTTAAGTTCTAACGTTGCTTCAATACAAACATAATCTTTATATTTAAATATAGAATCCCGATAACCAAAGTTTAAATCATCCTTAGACAAAACAACTATATTACCCTTATCATCTAAAACCTTCACATTTTTAATTAACATATCCATTTGTTTACCATATGCTCCAGCATTTTGATAAATAGCTCCTCCAACAGTAGCGGGAATCCCAACGGCAAACTCTAACCCACTCAAGTCGCGCTTAACACATTCTAAAGATAATTTTGAAAGCATATACCCAGATTCCACTTTAACTATATTACCTTCAATAACAAGTTTATCAAAATTTTCAAGTTTAATCAAAACACCATCATATTTTGAACTAATAATTAAATTAGAACCATTACCAATAATCTTATATTTTTTATTTTCCTTCTTTAGTTTTAAAAGCAATTCTTTTAATTCTGAAACATTTTCTGGAAAATATACTACTGGAATATTACCTTCTAATTTATAAGTTGTAAAATTTTCAATATTTGCATTATTTAATTGTTTCATTTTTAGAAATTACCTTCTTTAAATTTTCATATATAATCGTCGCACTATCCTTTACCTGCATACTCTTTAAATTATTTTTTATTTCTTTAATTTTAACTTCATTATTAATAAGCTCATCTACTTTTTTAAATAAAACACCATCTTCTAAATCTTTTTCCTCAATCATCAAAGCCGCATCTTTGTTAATTAAATCCAAAGCATTTAAATATTGATGATTATTTGCTACATAAGGAGAAGGAATCAAAATAGATGGAACCTCTAAAGCGATAATTTCACTCAAAGTTGAAGCCCCTGCCCTAGACACAATAACATCTGTCTTTTTCATAACCGAAGTTAAACCCTCATAAAAAGGTACTATCTTAACATTTTTAGGATAACTATTCTTAATAACCTCATCATAGGAACCTTTTCCGGTTACAAATAAAACCTCATAATCTTTTCCTTCAAATTTTTTTAATTCACTTTCTAAAAACTGACTAACTCTACCTGCTCCTAAAGACCCCATAACAATTAACACTAATTTTTTAGTTGCAGATAAACCTAAAGTTGATTTTAACAAAACAGGAGCTCTCAAAGCATCCTCGCTACAAGGATTGCCAGTAACTACTGCTTTATCTTTAGGGAACTTATCTAAAGATGATTCAAAAGAAACACCAATCAGATTACAATATTTACTTAAAAATTTATTAGACTTTCCAGGAAGCGAATTT
>CALVIJ010000075.1 GCA_944329505.1 uncultured Bacilli bacterium
ATTGATGATAGACCAAATTTGTTAGAGCCAATGGATATAATTGAAACTACTTTTGAAAAAAGTGTTTTAGATAAACAAGAACCTATTTTAGATGTTTTAAAGAAAGATTCTAAGAAAACTGGTAAATTTATAAGTGATATTGGTTTAAAGGATTTTAAAGCTGAAAAGGTGGTTACTGATGAACCAATTAATAAGGAAGCTAAAGAATATAGCGAAAGACCAGATTTATTGAAGGTTGAGCCGAAAGACAATTTAGTGTCACCTATTAAAGTAATGAGTGAGGTTGAAAAACCTAAATTGATTCGTGAGACAAAAGCTGAACCTGTTGATTTAGTTGACAATTTAAATATTTTAGATATTCAATCAACTTTAGATACCGTTATTAAGTATAAACTTATGAAAGGTGTTAGTCTTAAGGTAGTAGAAGATAACGATGATGTAGCAGTCGACAATTTACAAATACCTGATTTTAATATGATGATGAATGTATTAAGAAATTGAAAGTTATATAAAAAAGCTTAGACTTTTATTAATTAAGCATTAATTATTATTGTTATATTATTGAATTAATTATAACTTTTAAATGATAGATTTTTTTTTGAACTTGAAAGCATTTATATTTTTAAATATTTTGTTGATTAAAACTTTTCAAAGATGACCAAAATAAACATAGGATATATTGAAAGGAGCTAAAACATGTTTGGAAATTTTGAGGAAGAAGCTAGAAAGGTTTTAGTTAATGCAAAAAAGGAAATGTATGAGTTAAATCATCCTTATGTTTCCTCTGAACATCTTTTGTTAGCAATATTAAAAGGTGACAATGAAATTAGTGATAAATTAAAGACGTTTGATTTAGATTATAATAGGTTTAAGGATGAGGTTATTAAAATTATGGGAAAGGGAAGTAGTTGAAGTCGATGGTTTTTATATACGCCGTTAATTAAAAGAATTATTGAAAATGCGACATTTGATGCTAAGGAAAATAATAATGGTGTGGTAACGGTTAATCATTTGTTTGCTAGTTTACTCGATGAGGGTGAGGGTGTAGCTATTAGAATATTAATTGGTATGGATATTGATATCGATGAATTATATAGTGAATTTACAGATAAAATAATTAATAAAAAAAGCCATAAAAAGCTCTTAATAGAAGAGTTGGGTGTGGATTTGAATAAGAAGGCTATGAGTGGTAATTTGGATCCTGTAACGGGCCGTGATGATGAAATAAGAAGAGTTTTGGAAATTCTTTCTCGAAGATGTAAAAATAATCCTTTATTGATTGGTGAAGCTGGGGTTGGAAAGACGGCTATTGTTGAGGAACTAGCAAATATGATTGTCAGAGGGGAAGTACCACTTGCGTTACGTAACAAGCGAATTATCAGTTTAGATATGGCTTCTTCAGTGGCTGGAACAAAGTATCGTGGTGAGTTTGAAGAGAGAATGAATAAGATTTTAAGAGAGATAGAAGATAATGATGATATTATTTTGTTTATTGATGAAATACATACGTTAGTTGGAGCAGGTGGAGCGGAAGGGGCGATAGATGCTTCTAATATATTTAAACCAGCACTTGCTAGAGGTAAAATTAGATGTATAGGGGCAACGACAACTGATGAATATAAAAAGTATATTGAAAAAGATAGTGCTTTAGAGCGAAGATTTCAGAAAGTTGTGATTGAGGCTCCAGGGACTAAAACAGTTAAAGATATTTTGATGAATTTAAAGGAAATTTATGAAGGATATCATAAAGTAATTATAGATGAAGAAATTATTGATTTAATTATTCATTTATCAGAAAAATATATTTATAATCGTAATGAACCAGATAGATCAATCGATATTTTAGATGAAGTGTCAGCTAAGGTTAGTTTGAAGGAAAGTAAGGGGTTGAAGGAGTATAGTTGTTATAATAAAAAATTAAAAGAAGTTATTAATAATAAGAAAAAAGCTATTTTAGATAATGATTTTGATAAAGCTAGTAGTTATAAAAACGAAGAGTTTGCTTTAATGAATAAGATTAATAATTTAGAGTTAACTCTTTATAAAATTAATAGTCAAAAGGTAACTAAGTTAGATGTGGCTGAAGTTATAAATATGAAAACAGGTATTCCTATTTATGAAATATTAAATGAAAAGACAAAAATGATTAAGCAAACTGAGAAGATTTTAACTAAAGAAATTATTGGTCAAGATGAGGCAGTTAAAGAAGTAGCAAAAGTAGCTAAAAAAATAAAATTGGGTTTTAATGATAAATGTTATTCGTTTTTGTTTTGTGGTCCTTCAGGGGTAGGAAAAACATTACTTTCTAAAACGTTTGCTGAAAATTTAGTGGGTGAGAGTAATATTATTAAACTTGACATGAGTGAATATAAAGAGGCACATAGTATAAGTAAATTAATTGGTTCTCCGCCTGGATATATTGGTTATGATGATAATACAAGTGTTTTTGAAGAAATTAGAAATAAACCATATTCAGTACTTATTTTAGATGAAATAGAAAAAGCACATACAAATATTATTAATTTGTTTTTACAAATTTTAGATGAAGGTAAGATTAAAAATAGTAAAGGTAAGATAATAAGGTTTGATAATGTAGTAATTATAATGACTTCTAATGTTGGTTTTCATGAAATAAATGTTGGATTTAATAATAAAAATACTAAAATTTCGAGATTGAACGATAGTTTTTCTATTCCATTTATGAATAGAGTTGATAAGGTTATCTGTTTTAACCCTTTGAATGAGGAAGCTATTTTAAAGATTATTAGAATGCAGTTAAAGGTGTTTAAAGACAAGTATAAAAATAAAATAAAAATTAAAACATCTAGAGAAGTGGAGCACGAAATTTTAAACTTATGTAATTATGAAGAATATGGAGCTAGAAAGATAGCTAAAATAATTAAAGATAAAATAGAAACGATTGTTATCGATAAGATTATCGATGGAAAAGAAGAGGTTTATATTAAAGATTTGAAACAAGAAGTATAGAAAAAACCTGAGTCCTTATGGATCTCAGGTTTTATTCGACTGTAACTGATTTAGCTAGATTACGTGGCTTATCAATGTCACAACCTTTTAATTTAGCTGTGTAATAAGCAATCAATTGATAAGGGATAATAGTAAGTAATGGTTTTAAAAACATACTTACTTTTTTAATTTTTATTATTTGTTTAAATGAATCGTCTTTAATATCTTCATCAGTGATTAAGTAACAGTTTGCACCTCTAGCAATAACTTCTTTTAAGTTACTAATTGTTTTAGAATTTATATTTTTATTTGTAGCAGATGCGAATACTGGTGTCTCTTTAGTGATTAAAGAGATGGTTCCGTGTTTTAATTCACCAGCAGCATAGGCTTCACTATGAATATAAGATATTTCTTTTAGTTTTAATGAACCTTCCATAGCTAAGGCATAGTCTAGACCTCTACCAATATAGAAGACATCGTTTTGTTCATATATTTCTTTAGCAATATTTTCATAGGTATTAGTGTCTTCTAATATTTCATTTAATATGGATGTTATACCTCTAAATTCTTCTAATATTTTTAGTTTTTTTTCTTCTTTGATGGATTGCTTTCTATAAGCGTGAGATAAAACTAAAACTGAAAGTAGAGCAACTTGAGAAGTATAGGCTTTAGTCGAAGCAACAGCGATTTCGGTTCCCGCTTCAGTATATAATACTTTATCTAAAGTTCTAGCTATAGAACTTTCTTTAACGTTTACAATACCTAATGTATCACATTTAGCTTCTTTAACTTTCTTTAAAGCGGCTAGGGTATCAGCTGTTTCACCGGACTGTGATATGAATATTGATAATACTTTATTATTTAAAAAGTTATTTTGATATCTATATTCACTAGCTAGAAATACTTCGCATTTAGTATTTGTATATTCTTCAAATAAGTATTTTGCGGCTAAACCGGCATGCATAGCGGTACCACAGGCAATGATATCAATTCTTTCGTATTTAGTTAAATCAGGTAGTTTTAATAAATCTTCGAGACTATTTATATAAGGATTGATTGTTTTTCTAATAGTTGTGTTTTGTTCCATGATTTCTTTTAACATATAATGATCATAGATGCCTTTATCAGAGGTTAAATCATTTCCTTGGTATTCTTTTAATTCTTTATTTAAAACATTTCCTTCTTTATCATAAATAGTTATGTTATCTGCAGTTACTTTGCCATATTCATAATCTTCTAGGATATAATAGTTTTTAGTATATTTTAATATGGCTGGAACATCACTGGCAATATAATTAGTGTTTTCTTTAGTTCCTATAATTAGAGGACTATCTTTTTTGATGACATAAATAGTGTTTTGATCATCATTTAATATCATACATATCGCATAACTACCGTCGACTTTTTTTATGAATTTTTGAATAGCTTTATCGATGTTTTCATATTTCTTGTAATAATAGTCTAATAGTCCTGCGGCGATTTCTGTATCAGATTCTGATTTAAAGTTATATCCTTTATCTTCTAATTTGTGTTTTAATTTATGAAAGTTTTCAATTATACCATTATGAACAATGGTAACATTTCCGATATTATGAGGATGAGCATTTGTTTCATTGACTTTTCCATGAGTAGCCCATCTAGTATGAGCAATTCCGATAGTTGCTTTGCTTTCTTTAGATATATGATTTTCAAGGTCTTTAACGCGGCCTTTTACTTTATTTATAATTAAATTACCATCTTTTATATAGCTTAAACCAGCAGAGTCATATCCACGATATTCAAGGGTTTTTAAGCCGTCTAAAAGAATAGGTATTATATTTGTTTGGGTGCTGACGCTACCAACAATACCACACATAAAAATCTCCTTTATAATTAAATTTGGAATATATGTTTTGTGCATAATATTGATTTTATGTTTTGTCATATATTTAACGATTCCCACCGTGATAGTATCCGCCGAA
>CALVIJ010000076.1 GCA_944329505.1 uncultured Bacilli bacterium
ATTGTTTGATGTTTTTTTACAGCATTTTCACTTTGGGCTTCGACATCTCTTACGGTTAGTCCTTTTTCAGCAATGACTGTAACCATTTTAACTATTTCTTCTTTATCTTCTAATTTACTTAAAGCTCTGGCATGCCCCATAGTAAGTTTTCCTGTTGTAATCATGTCTTGAACTTCACCTGGAAGACGTAATAGTCCTAACATATTAGTGATATGACTTCTACTTTTACTTACTTTTTTAGCTAATTCTTCTTGAGTTAGGTTTAATTTTTCAATTAAACTTTTATAAGCTTTAGCTTCTTCCAAAGCATTTAAGTTTTCTCTTTGAAGATTTTCAAGTAAAGCTATTTCGGCCATTTTTTCATCACTAATTTGTCTAATGATAGCTGGGATTGTTTTTTTACCAGCTATTTTACTTGCTCTAAGTCTTCTTTCACCGGCGATGACATCATATCCTTTGATACTTTTTTTAACTATTATAGGTTGAAAAACCCCATTTTCTTTAATTGAATTGGCAAGTTCATTTAAAGCATCTTCATCAAAAATAGTTCTCGGTTGATAAGGATTTGGTCTTAACTCATCAATATCTAATTCAACTATTTCTTCGTGTTTGGTATCTTCATATATGTTTTTTTCAAAATCACTAACGTTATTAACATTTAAATTATCTAAATCAAATAATTGTTCTAGGCCTTTACCTAGGGCTCTTCTATTTTCCATTACGTGAAATCACCTCTTTTGCTAAATTTATATAAGCTTCCGCACCACGACTTTTAGGATCGTAATTGATAATTGGTTTACCATGACTTGGAGCTTCTGATAATCTAACTAATCTTGGGATTATTGTGTCATAAACTCTTTCTTTAAAGTAGCTTTTTATATCTTGAACGACTTCTAATCCTAAGTTGGTTCTATTATCTAACATTGTAAGTAATACCCCTTCAATATCTAGGGTAGGATTTAATGTTTTTTGAGCAAGCATTATTGAATTTAATAGTTGCATTATTCCTTCTAAGGCAAAGAATTCACACTGAACTGGAATTATTACTGAGTCTGCAGCTGTTAAAGCATTAGTTGTTAAAAGTCCAAGTGATGGTGGACAATCAATAATAATATAATCAAAAACGTCTTTGGCTGACTCTAATTGATTTCTTAATTGTCTATTTTTAGAAAATTCAGGATCTAAGCGACTTTTTTCAGCTAATTCCAAATCTGCTCCGGCTAAGCTAATTGTGGCAGGAATAATATAAAGATTTTTGAATTTTGTCTTTTTTATTACTTCTTTTAATTCAGCTTCACCAACTAATAAATCATATATACTTTTTTTTATATCACCTTTGTCAATTCCTAAACCTGTTGTACTATTTCCTTGTGGATCTAGGTCTATAAGTAATGACCTTTTTCCTAAGTAGCCTAATGATGCGGCTAAATTAATACTAGAAGTTGTTTTACCAACTCCACCTTTTTGATTTACAAGTGCAATTATTTTTCCCATCTATACCACCAGTTTCCATATTTATAGCTATATACATTTTAACACATTGGGTGAAATAAATCTATGGTAAATCTTTATATATTCAAAAAACACCTTATTTTATTTGGTGTTTTTTTCAATAATATTTTTCATTTGATCATATTGTTTATATAAATATTGGACATTGTTTTCCAAGAAGAAATAATGTCTGACATAGAAAATCAATATAATTAGGGCGAGATATAAAATTACTAGAAATAACCAAACTTTAAGAGAGATAATTACTGATAGGAAAAGAAACACTCCATAAAATAAGGTTACTAATAAATGAATAAGACGTTCGTGCTGGAAGAATTTTATTTTTGTTAAATGATTTTCAATATCTGTTTTAGAAATATTTTTGCTGCTAAGTTTTTCATCAATTTCTTTTACATAATTCCCTAAATATTCTCTCATTTTATCAACCTTCTTATCTTATATTTTAGCACACAAAATAAATTTTACAAATATTTTTGTTGTTTATATTTGGTTTAAGTTATAAAATAAATATAGGGAGGAATAGATAATGGAATTATTTGAAGCTATTAATAAACGTTTTTCTAATAGAAAATATTTAGATAAACAGGTAAGTGATGAAGATTTAGAAAAGATTTTGAAAGCGGGGATGCAGGCTCCGGTTGGTAGAGGTAAGTATGAAGATATGCATATTACTGTTATTCAAGATAAAGATTTATTAAATGAGATTAGTGGTTTAACCGAGAAAAGTGTATTTTATAATGCACCAACACTAGTTATTATTTCTTCTAAAGATGATGGTCATGGACTAGATAAAGAAAATAGTGCTTGTGTGGCTGAAAATATGTTACTTGCAGCAACGGCTTTGGGACTTGGTTCTATTTATTTAAATTTAGTTATTGGTTTAATTAAAGAACACAAAGAGGTTTTAGATAAATTAAATTTACCTGAAGGATTTGTTCCAATTGTAGGTGTTGGTTTAGGCTATGCGGATGGTAGTCATATTAGAGAACATGAAATTAAGATTGATTATATGTAGACAAGGTATTTAAGCCTTGTTTTTAAGTGTTTTTATCTAATTAAAAAACCAAGAAAATTTTATTTCTTGGTATTTAATATATCTCTTGCGGCAACTAGTCCAGTGGCGGCAGCAGTTACTATGTTTCCTGCTTTTCCAGCTCCATCACCAATAAAGTATACATCGTAATCTTTTAATTTAAAATGATTATCTGTTTCTATTTCGTTACTGAAAAATTTTATTTCAGGGCCATATAATAATGTTTCTCCATTATTAACACCTGGAATGATTTCATTTAATTTATCTAATCCTTCAATGATGTTAGTTACTATTCTATATGGAAGAACTAGGGCAAGATCACCGGCTACACAATCTTTTAGAGTAGGGGTGATGAACCCTTTATTAATTCTATGCCATGTGCTTCTTCTGCCTTTTTTTAAATCTTTTAATGTTTGAATAATAGGTTTACCGTCACCTAAGACGTTAGCTATATGAGCAATACTTTCTCCATATTCTCTAGTATTAGTAACTGGTTCTGTTAGGTTTACTTTTGAGATAAAAGCAAAGTTACTATTATTTGATTTAACATCTTTTAAGGCATGACCATTAACACATATATATCCATAATAGTTTTCTTTAGCAACAAAACCACCTGGATTTGTACAGAATGTTCTGATTTCATCATGGTATGTATCTGTTTTAATGAAAATTGTTGGATCATAAATTACGTTACATAAATTTTCTAATATTTCTTTTCTAACTTCAACTCTTACACCTATTTCGATGCTTTGAGAAAGATAAGAGATATTATATTTATCAGCTAATTCTTGGACCCATTTAGCTCCTGTTCGTCCAGGGGCGACAACTACTTTGTTTGCTTTATATATTGTTTCTTTATTTTTGGTTTGACAGGTTACTTCATGATTATCTTTAGAAATGCTTTTAATATCTAATACTCTTGTTTGATCTAATAAGTGAACTCCCTCTTTTTTTAAGTAATTAGTAAAAGCTTCAATATATCCTGGAAGTTTATCACTACCTAAATGTTTTTGTTTAATTAATAGTAATCTAGCACCAGTTAGGGCAACTTTACTTTTTATTTTGTTGGCTTCTTCTAGGTTTGATGGGTAGATTTGGCTATCCATTCCAAATTCATTAAATATTTCTTCGCAATCATCAATTAATTTATTAGCGGTTTCTTCATCCATATATTTAAATAAATCACTTTTTCCTAATTTTGGAATGAAGTTTAATTTACCATCAGAGAATGTTCCAGCTCCTCCATAACCTGATAAGATGTTGCAGGGATTACAGTTAACACATTTGCCTGTTTTTTTCATTGGACATGTTCTTTTGTCGGCGAATTTTCCCTCATCAACTAATAAAATGTTTAATTTTTTATTATTTTTGCTTAATTCATAAGCTGTAAATAAGCCTGCTGGTCCAGCTCCTACAATAATAACATCATATCTCATTCATATCACCAATAATATTATATCAAAAAACAAGACTTATTTGTCTTGTTTCTCGTTTAATTTATCGATTAATTCTTTTTTTGTTAATTTATCATAGTCTTTTATCTTTTCTTCTTTAGCCATTTCTTTTAAATCTTCTAAGCTCAAGTCTTCTAATTTTACTTCTTCTACTTCTTCTTGTTTATCTTCTTTAGCTAATTTTTCAAATTCTTCATGAGCTTTGATATCATCTTCTGGCATTTTTCCGTTTTCAACTAAGTAATCGATTTGTTCTTTAGTAATTGTTTCATACTCAAGTAATGTTTCAGCAATTAGTTTTAATAAATCCATGTTTTCTTTAACTATTTTCTTAGTAACTTCATATTGAGTAGTGATAATTTTTCTAACTTCTTCATCAATTTGTTTGGCAACTTCATGTGAGAAGTTTTGAGCTTTATTATAGTCTCTTCCTAAGAATACACTTGATTGTTGTTCTTCGAATTGGATTGGTCCTAAATCACTCATACCATATTCTGTGACCATAGCTCTAGCAATTTTAGTTGCTTGTTCAAAGTCGTTTTGCGCTCCAGTAGTTACTTCATTAAACATAATTTCTTCGGCAACACGACCAGCTAAGAAACCACTGATTGAATCTAATAATTCTTTTTTAGTTCTTAAGTAAGTTTCTTCTTTTGGTAACATTAAGTTGTAACCACCAGCACGGCCTCTTGGAATGATAGTAATTTTTTGTACGTCGTTTGCACCATCTAATTTGATACCAACAACGGCGTGACCAGCTTCGTGGTAAGCAACTGTACGTTTTTCTTTTTCTGTATATTTGTGACTCTTTTTAGCAGGTCCCATTAATACTCTATCATGAGCCTCATCAACTTCAGTCCTAGTTATAGCTTTTTTCTTACGTC
>CALVIJ010000077.1 GCA_944329505.1 uncultured Bacilli bacterium
TTGAAAGTTATCGGAATTTGTAATAAACGAACCAACTACAATAATATCAGCTTGCTTAACTATTTTAATTGTACTGTCATTAATACCACCATCGACCTCAATTAAATAATTCAAGTTATTTTCTTCTCTATATTTTATTAATTTATTAATCTTATCGGTAATATTAATAAATGATTGGCCTCCAGCTCCAGCTTTGACACTCATAACTAAAACCATATCAATGTCTTTTAAATAAGGATAAATTTCATCTACTTGTGTTTCTAGGTTGATTGCAATACCAACTTTGATTTTTTTATCATGAATATAGTTAATAATATCCGAAATATTGTCACAAGCTTCTAAATGAAATGTTATATAACAAGGTTTAAGGTTCTTAATTTCATCAATATATTTTTTTAAATCACATACCATTAAATGTACATCCAATGGTTTTTTTAGTTTAGAAATAACATTTTTCATTTTATCTATTGGCAATGTAGGTCTTTCAGTAAATTTTCCATCCATTACATCGAAATGAACAAGATCACATACATTATCAAGAACTTCTACTTTTTCAAAATCATTTTGAATTTTTAGAAAAGATCCAGCTATTTTAACCATCTATAGTCACCTCATTTTAAGAAATTTATATAATTATCATATCTACTTTTTAAAATTGTTCCATCTTCTACCTTTTCTTTAACTTTACATTTCTTCTCATAAATATGGAAGCAATCTCTAAACTGACATTCATCTCTATAATAATTAAATTCTATAAAGTTGTCGCGAATATCGCTCTTACTCATACCAGTAAATTCCAAAGCCGAAAAACCTGGAGTGTCAGCAACTAAACCATCACATAATTCAATTAATTCTGTATGTCTTGTCGTGTGTTTTCCTCTATTTAAGGCAAGTGAAATTTCTCCTGTTTTTAAATTTAAATTATTGTCAATTTTATTCAACAAAGTACTTTTTCCAGCCCCACTTTGACCAGTAAAGACACACACTTTATCTTTAAATATTTTCTTAATTGCTTCTATATCATTATTAATATAAACTTCATATCCAATCTTTTTATAATAAGCTATTATCGGCTTAATTAAATTAACTTCATCTTCATTAAGTAAATCATATTTTGTAAATACTATAACTGGTTTAATTCTATTATATTCACATATAACTAAGAACTTGTCCAAAAGATTAGAAGAAAAATTTGGTCTTTTTAAACTTGTTATAATTATTGCTATATCGACATTCGCAATTGCAGGTCTATAAAGTTCATTTTTTCTTGGTAAAACTTCTAAAATATATTTATTTTCACTATCAAATTTAACTTCATCACCAACTAATGGTGAAAGGCCCATATTTCTAAATTTTCCGCGGGCCTTACAAACATACTTATCATTTAAAGTCTTAACTGTATAATCATTACTAATTAATTTTATTATTTTTCCATACATTATTCAATATCCCCAGTATCTCTGGTTTCTGTATCAGTTTCTGGATTTTTAACAACCATTATTCTTAAATTAGCGCCTTCATTAACTCTACTTCCGGCAGCCATATTTTGATAAGTAACTGTTCCATCAGATTTACTTAAATCTTCAATATAAGTTGTATTTAAAGTTAAACCATTTTCATCACAAAACTTCTTAACATCAGCTTCTGTATAAGTTCCATCAGTAAAATTAGGATAAGTTAAATAAATGTTTGGAATTATTAAAGTAATAGTATCACCTTTACCAAGTTTAGTTCCTGGATCTACATCTTGATCTAATATTGTATTTTCTTTTGCTCCATCATTATTTGAAACATCGCGTTTTTCTGTTACAACATTGATATCGGCAGCTTCAAGTTTAGCTTTAACATCATCTAAATTCTTACCTGTATAATCTTCAATTTCTATTTTTTCAGAACCGGTAGAAACTACGAGGGTTACTTTAGAACCATCTTTAACACTTTCACCGATTTCTGGATTTGTTCCAATTACTTTTCCTTCATCTATATCATCACTGGCTTCTTCTTTAACACCAGATTCTACCTCTAAGCCCTCATTTTCCAGAGCATTTTTTGCCTGTTCAACAGTCATGCCTTGAACATCTGGAATTTCTACATCAGAACCTGAAGAAATTTGAGGCCATAAAATAAATACAAATAATAAAGCGGCAATTAAAACTCCAACAATGGTTCCTAAGACAATTAAAACTTTATTCATTCTTTTATCTTTTTTATCCTCGGCTTTTTCTGCATTTCTAGCCGCTCTACCTTGTTTAGGTAATTCGCTATCATCGTCAAAATTCTTCTCAGGATATCTATATTTAACCCTAGGCTCATTAAATCTATCTTTATCTAAAGCCGTTTCTAAATCTTCATGCATTTCTTCGGCTGATTCATAACGATTCTTTGGATTTTTAGCTGAAGCTCTTAAAATGATATTCTCAATAGATTGTGGCATTTCTGGATCATATTCACAAATGCTTGGGATTGGTTCATTCATGTGCTTTATAGCTACTTCTACTGGATTATCACCTTTAAAAGGTACATGTCCAGTTACAAGTTCATACATCAAAATACCTAAAGAATATATGTCACTTTTTATTGTAGCTGCTCCACCGTTTGCTTGCTCAGGCGGTATATAATAAACGGTTCCCATTACACTATTAGTTTGGGTAAATTCACCAGCATTTAAAGCAACGGCAATACCAAAGTCCATTATTTTAACTCTACCGTCTTCTAAAATAATGACATTTTGTGGTTTTATATCTCTATGGATAATATAACTTTCATGAGCGTGCGCTACTGCACTAGTAAGCTGAAGCATTATATCTTGAACTTCTGATAAAGTTAAACTTCCTCTTTTTTTAATTAATTGCTTTAAAGTTAATCCTTGGACATATTCCATTACAATAAAATATTTACCATCATCTTCACCAACATCATATACTTCAACGATGTTAGGATCGTTTAAAGAACTAGCTGAAATAGCTTCTCTTTGAAAACGTCTTACAAACTTTTCATCCTCAGCTAAGTCGCCTCTTAAAATCTTAACAGCAACTTTCCTATCTAAAATGGTATCTTGTGCTAAATAAACATTAGCCATACCACCTTCACCAATAGATCTTATAATTTCATAACGGTCATTAATTAATTGTCCCCTTGTTATCATTTATTTTCCTCCTTTTGTAAATAAGCTACTGAAATATTATCTGTTCCCCCACGATTATTGGCTTTATTAATTAATTTTTGTACTTTAGCATCTATATCGATATCACTATTTAAAACGGTTTCTATTCCGCTTTCATCAAGCATATTAGTAAGTCCATCACTACAAAGTAATATTCCACTAACATCTCTTTCGACATCAAAAACATCCATCTCAACTGTCATATTGGCGCCTAAAGCTCTCATTAAAACATTTTTTCTCGGGTGTTCTTTTGCTTCTTCTTCTGTAATTTCTCCAGATTTTACAAGTAAATTAACTAAAGTATGATCATTAGTTATTTTGTATAATTTTTTGTTTTTAATTACAAAACCTGAAGAATCACCGATATTACCAAATAGCAAAAACTCATCAGTTAAAAGGGCCATAACTATTGTCGTACCCATACCAACACTTTCTGGATTATCTTCAGTATATCTATAAAGAAGCATATTAGCTTCGCTGACTATTTCCTTTAAAAAGTTAATCGCATCCTCTTTATTTCCAACACTAGATGTATCAATAAATCTTTTTCCAATATGAGTTATCGCAATCGATGAAGCAATTTCTCCACCTTTATGACCGCCCATACCATCAGCTACCGCCATTAGTATTTCGCCTGAATTATTTTTGACAATTGTTACACTATCTTCATTATGATCTCTGACTTGGCCAGGATCGGTTAAATATGAAAATTCCATTATTTTCCCTCCTCAAAGTTACTACGTAATTGCCCGCAAGCGGCACTTACTTCACTACCGAATTCCTTGCGCACCGTCACATTTATTTTATTTTTCTTAAGTATATCATAAAATTTCATTATTTTGTTTTTTTCGGTCTTTTTAAACTCGATATGACTAGTTTCATTATAAGGTATCAAATTAACGTATGCCGTCATACCTTGCAATAATTTAGAAAGTTCCAAAGCACACTCATCACTATCATTAATTCCTTTAAGCATAATGTATTCAAAAGTAACCTTTCTATTTGTTTCTTTTAAATAATCCTGAACCGCACTCATTACTTCTTTTAAGGGATAAACTTTATTTATCTTCATAAGTTTACTTCTAAGTTCATCATTTGGAGCGTGCAGGCTAATAGCTAAATTAACTTGTCTTTTTTCTTTCGTAAATTCTTTTATCTTAGGTACTATTCCACAAGTAGATACCGTTATATGTCTAGCCCCAATCGCTATACCATAATCACTATTGATAATATCAATAAATTTCATAACATTATCATAATTATCAAAAGGTTCACCAATTCCCATTAAAACCACATGAGAAACTCTTAAACCTAAATCCTTTTCAATAATTAATATTTGACTTACCATCTCATGTACTTCTAAATTTCTAACTTTTTTTAATCTACCGCTTTCACAAAAAGCACAGCCCATATTACATCCAACTTGCGTCGACACACATAAACTATTGCCATAATCGTGATTCATAAGTACTGCTTCGACCTTATTACCATCGTCTAGTTCAAATAAATATTTATGTACATCTTTACCATTTTGAACTTTTAATACTTTAGGTAATTTTATTATATAATCTTCTTTTAATTTTTTTATAACTGACTTTTTAACATTAGTCATATCATCAAATGAATTAACCCTTTTCTTATAAAGCCAATCATATACCTGAATAGCTTTAAACTTTTTTTCACCAATTAAAGTAAAATAAGTTTCTAA
>CALVIJ010000078.1 GCA_944329505.1 uncultured Bacilli bacterium
ATCTCACTCATACCAGCAGGAATAGAAATTAAACTTCTGATTATTGGTATAAATCTACAGAAGAAAACAGTTTTATTTCCTTTGGTATCAAACCAAGCATCCGCTTTATCAATATCTTCTGGTTTTAGTCTTAATATTTTACCAGGTTTACTAGTAATTATTTTTTTCAATCTTTCTTTATTTAGTATTTTACCAATATAATATAGAATTATAGCTCCTAAGATAGATCCTAGAGTTGAAGCTAATATGACACCTGGTACAGATAGAGCTGTATAGGTGGTCATAAATCCACCAAATAATAGTATTACTTCAGATGGGATTGGTGGGAAAACATTTTCAATTGCTATTAATAGGAAGACTCCTAAATAGCCAAAGTTATTCATAATTTCAATTATCATTTCTTGCATAAAGGACACCTCGCTTTTTAAGTATATCATGAAATTTGCTTGCTAGCAACAACGTTACAAAAATGTAAGGTTATGTAAGTATTAAAAATGGTATAATGAATGGACCAATAGTATAATTGAATTAGAGGTGAGGGGTATGTTTGAAGATGTTTTAATGGTTGTTTTAGCCTTAGGTGTTTTATTTTTATTTTTTATAGTAGTAGCTTTTATTAAATGGATTAGGAGTAAAAAATGAGTTATTTGGAAGCAATTAAAATAGCTTTAGTTACTTTTCCTTTTTTAGCACTTTTATTTACTACACCTTTTATACTATGGCAATACCATAAATATGGTTCGATTAATAAGCTTAGGGTTTTAATTATTTATTCGTTTATTTTATATATAATTTGTGTATATTTTCTTGCGATATTTCCACTTCCGGATAGAGATAGTATTGATATGAGTGCGCCTGTTACTCAATTAATTCCATTTAGTTTTATTGGTGATATTATAGATGAGAGTTCTAATATGGAAAATATTCGGATGGTGTTTGCGAACTCTAGTGTTTATACGGTACTATTTAATATTTTAATGTTTATTCCATTTGGAATGTATTTGAGATATTATTTTAAAAATAGTTTGAAAAAAACGGTATTGTTTAGTTTTATATTTAGTTTGTTTTTGGAAGTAACCCAATTAACAGGTTTATATTTTATATATCCCCATCCATATAGATTATTTGATGTTGATGATTTGGTAATTAATACTTTAGGAGGAATTATAGGTTATTTCGTAATGGGGATATTTATGAGATTTTTACCATCTAGAGATAATATTGATTCTAAATCTTTTGAGGAGGGGAAGAAAGTAAGTGGTCTTAGAAGAGTCACAAGATTTTGTTTAGATATATTTTTGTGGTTTATTTTTACTTGTATTTTGACATTTATTTTTGATACTGAATATACATCTTATATTTCATTGGTTATATATTATGTTATTATTCCTTTTGTGTTTAATGGTCAAACTTTTGGTAGTAAGTTTTTAAATATGCGATTAGATTTTCCGAATAAGAAGTTATTTAGATTATTTTTAAGATTAATTTTAATAATTTTATATTATTTGGTTATACCTTTTGGCATAGGAGCTTTGTATATGTTTTGTTCGAAAAATTTTGGACTTTCTGATATTTTAACCTTTGTTTTAGGGGCGATATATGTACTATCTCTTGGAATATTTTATTTAGTTAATGCGACTAATATATTTAAGAGGAAAATTTTATTTTATGATAGAATTTTAGATGGTGAGTATGTCAGTACTATAGGTGAAGAGAATTGTGATGATTTGCAAAAATGTGATAAAAACGAGTAGAAAAGGCGCAAAAGTGTGATTTTTTTGTAAAAAAAGTGGTAAAAAATGTGATTTCAGTATCATAATATATATGAGGTGATTTATATTATTATACTTTTAATCGCTATGAAATAGATTTTTTTCTTCAAATTCACAATTTAATTATTCCTTTAGAAGTTAAAAGTAGTGAAAGTAATATAAGTCCAAGTTTGAGACAATATAATGAAAAATACAGTCCTAAATTAAGAGTACGACTTTCAATGAAGAATTTGAGTTTAGATGGAAATGTTTTAAACGTTCCTCTCTTTATGGTAAATAATTTACCTAAATTAATTGATATAGCTTTTTCTGCTTTATAAAAAAAGTAAACACATCTTTACGTGTTTACTTTTAATATGGTTTATAAGTTTTTATAATTGCTTCAGCAACTTTAATTCCGTCGATAGCGGAGGTGGTAATGCCACCAGAATATCCAGCTCCCTCACCACATGGATAAATGCCTTTAATATTTGATGTGAAGTTTTCATCTCTTTGTATTTTAATTGGAGATGATGTTCTACTTTCGACGGCAGCTAAAATAGCATCGTCACTAGCAAAACCTTTAATTTTTTTATCAAAGTTTTGAATACCCTCGATTAAGGCTTCATTAATATATCGTGGAAAAATATCTCTAATGTTAGTTAAGGTATATTTTCCTTTGAAAATTGGATTAATTGAATTAAAGTTTTTACTTGGAGTATTTTGAACGAAGTCTTTAAATAATTGTACAGGAATATTTCCTTTTCCGATTTCATAGGCTTTCTTTTCTAAATTTCTTTGGAATGTTATACCATCTAAAGGATTATTTCCATAGTCTTCAGGTGATATGGTTACAATAATAGCACTATTAGCATTTTCACTATCACGATTATGGTTACTCATTCCATTTATAGCAAGTTTATTTTCTTCTGATGAGGCATTTACGACGTATCCCCCTGGACACATACAGAAAGAATAAACACCTCTTTTTTTAGATGTTTGATATGTTAGTTTATAAGAAGCTGGTGGTAAACTCAAATGGTTTCCACCATATTGGTTAAAGTCGATTAAAAATTGTGGGTGCTGGATACGGATACCTACGGCAAAAGGTTTTGGAGTTATATTTAGTCCTTGTTTTAATAGCATTTCAAAGGTATCTCTACTACTATGACCTAATGCTAGAATTAAGTTTTCACAAGGGATTATTTCTTTGCTATTAACTTCAATTTGAGTTAGTTTATTATCTTTAGTGATAATATTAGTTAAACAAGTTTGATATTTTATTTCTCCACCCATATTTATAATTTCATTTATCATATTTTTGATAACATCTCTTAGTAAATCTGTTCCGATATGAGGTTTGTTTAAATATAGAATGTCGTTAGGTGCACCATGTTTAACAAAGGTTCTAAGAACTTCTTTGTTTCGGTTCGATTTATCTTTAACTGTAGTGTTTAATTTACCATCAGAAAAGGTTCCAGCTCCACCTGCACCAAATTGGACATTTGAATTAGGATTTAATGAGCCAGTTTCCCAAAATTTTTCCACAGTTTTAACTCTACTATCGATATCTTCTCCGCGTTCAATGATTAGAGGTTTATAACCGGCTTTAGCTAATATATATCCAGCAAATAAACCGGCTGGACCACTACCAACAATTATAATTTGATTATTTAATATTTTATCGCCTGGTTTTGGAAGATGATATGTTTCATTGGGAGTTTTAGTTACATCGTTTAGATGTTTTTTTAATATTTGATTTTCATTTTTAATAGTGGCATCTATTTCATAGACATACATTAAATTTGTTTTGTCTCTAGCGTCGATAGATTGTTTGTTTATCTGAAAGTTTTGAATATCTGTTTCTTTGATTTTTAATTTTTTAGATATTTTAACTTTTAATTCATCTTGAGTATGATTTATTGGTAGTTTTATTTGTCTTATTCTAAGCATTATCTCACATTCTTTCCAGCTGTTATTCCACTCATCCAAGCCCAGCCTAAGTTATATCCACCACAGTCTCCATCTATATCGATAATTTCGCCTGTAAAATATAGTTTTTTAGTTTTTAATGATTCTAGTGTTTCACTATTTATTTCAGTTAATGGAATACCTCCTGAACAAACTTGAGCATGATCTAAGGTGTGGGTTTCTAATATTTTAATTTTAAAGTCAGTTAGGCTTTGAATCAGATTATTTAATTCGTTATCGGTTAGAGTGTTTAGTAATAGTTCTCTTTTTATATTTGCTTTTTTTAATATGATATCAACTAATTTATAATGAAGAATACCCTCTAATAATTCACTGATAGTTTTGTGATATGCATTTTGATTTAAAGTTTTTAAAAAGTTCTTAGGGTTATCTATAAAAGGGATAAAGTTAATACTGATGGTTACATCTTTGTTTTCGTTTAAAGCTTTGGCGGCATCACCACTTAGATTGAATATACATATACCACTAACTCCATAATTGGTTAGCTGTATTTCTCCTGTTTCACTTTTGATTAATTTATTATCAATTAATAAACTAGCTTTAACGTCTGTTCTGATACCACTCCAATTTTTGAAGTATGGTTGATCGCCTTTTAATTGGACTAAAGATGGTAAAGGAGTTATTACAGTGTGACCTAAAGATTTAGCTAGAGTATAACCTAAACCATCTGAACCAGTTTTAGGAGCTGCTTTAGAACCTGATGCAATAATAATGTTTTTAGCTTTAATATTTTCTTTGTTTGGGTTGATGATGAAACAATCTTGTTTTATTATTTTTTCCACAGTAATGTCATTTATAATTTCAATATTTAGTTTTTTACATTCTAATAGTAAGGCATTCCAAATGGTAAGAGCTTGGTTTGAAAATGGATAGTAATAACCGTTTTTAGTTTTAGATACAATACCTAATGAATCAAAAAACTTTAATACACTATTTTGTCTTTCTTCAGTAATGAACTCTTTTAATAGATATGGTGTAGAGGAGTGGTAGTGAGATAAGTTTTTATCTTCATTCCAGAAATTACATCTTCCATTTCCAGTTGCAAGTAGTTTTTTACCACAAATATTGTTTTTTTCTAATA
>CALVIJ010000079.1 GCA_944329505.1 uncultured Bacilli bacterium
ATTAAATATAACATTTTCTATTTTTATATTATTAATTAAATTATTTGTTTCTCCAATATGATCAAAATCACCATGAGTAATAATTAAATAATCAAGATGATTAACTCCCTCAGCCTTTAAATATGGTATTGTAATGTTTGTAGAAATGTCATATGGTTCACTACCATCCCATCTAGCAACACCACCTGTATCAATCAAAATATTTCCTTTATTATGTTTAAGCTTAATTAAAATTGAATCTCCCTGTCCAACATCTAACATAGTTAAAGAAGATATGGGATTTATATAATTGATATTGTGATGAATAATTAAAACCAAATATAATAACCAAATATAATTTTTCCCTTTTAGCCATTTATATAAAATTAACGTTATTATTACATAATATATAATAAAAACAATAATATTAATATGACATAAACTTAAATTTAGAAAATCTATACTTGATAGTTTTAATGAAGCGTTTTCCAAAATAGTCAATGAATTTAAAAACAGTTGATCTAACGGTTTAAAAATAAATGTGATAAGAGCGAGAGGATAGACTATAAAGGTTATTAAAGGAACAAAATATAAATTAATTATTGGCGATAATAAATTTAACTGAAAAAAGTTATTGATAATTATGGGTGCACTTGCAAAAAAAGCAATTAAAGAAATTACTAATGTTTTAGATATATAACTTTTATATTTAGAAATAATATCTTTAAATAAAAGAAGATAAAAAGATACGGTAAATGACAAAACAAAACCTAAACTATAAATAAAATACGGATTTACCATTAAAAGAAGACTCGCGGTTAATATTAATAAAGATAAAGTATTTATTTTAAGTTCTAATTGTTTATTTATAGTTAATACAATAAACAAAATTGTAGCTCTTAAAATAGATTCCTGAAAATTCGTGATAAAAAGATAAAGTAATAAAAAGGCAATTGTTATGAGATACGATACATTTTTAGAAAACATCTTATTAAATATATATAGTAATAAAGTACTAAACAAAGTTATCTGAGCTCCAGAAATAGCAAGCAAGTGACTAATACCATTTGTTTGATAACTCTCTTTAATATTTTCGTTTATCTCGTCATCATTTCCTAATACTAAAGCATTTAAATATGACCTAGATTCATATGTTTGAATATGCTTATTTAACACGTTTTTTATCTTATAAAGTAAAGCTGTATTATCATTTAAAATTTGGATTTCATCAGCTGTAAAAGTATAATTAATTTTTTTAGAAAGCAGATAATTTTTATAATTAAATAGGTAAAAATTAGTGTTTTCTTCAGGCTCTTTCATTTTACCTATAGCTTTTACTTTTTGACCCAATTTACATTCGAAATTATCATAATAATTGATTAATATATTTTCTTTTGCTTTAAGTTTTATAACCGTTTTATCTTCTTTGTTTTGACATTCATATATATAACCTGTCACAGAAGTTTCCTCTAACGAATATTTACTTTCTGGCTTATGATTAATATAAATAAACACATAAATTAAACTAATTAAAAATATAACAGCAATAGCAAAATCAAACTGTGATATTATCTTTAATTTTTTCATAGACACTGTCTCCAATACCTGAGACATTTTTTATATCTTCAGTAGTTTTAAAATTACCATTCTTATTTCGATATTCAATTATAGCTTTTGCCTTAGACTCACCAATTCCATCTAATGTTTGAAGTTGTGTTTCATCTGCTGTATTAATATTAACTTTACCAGTTGTTTTAGCCTCTTCTGTTTCATTATTATCTAATTTAGCTTTTTCATCTTCTTCAGTTATACAAGCATTATTACAAGGCAGACACTCTATTTTAGGCTCTTCTTCCATTTTTCTAATTTCTGATTTTGAATACACAATAATAACCATCTCATCTTCTAATTTTTTGCTTAGATTAATATTACTAGTATCACTCTGTTTAGTAAGTCCACCTGCTTTATTAATCGCATCCATAACAGTATTATTTGTAGTTAATTCATAAACCCCTGGTGTATTAATCTCCCCTTTTACATCCACTAAAACCTTTGTTTCTTTAGGTGTTTCTTCTTTTTTTTCTATAGTAGTTACATCTTTTACTTCTTTTACCTCTTTCTCCTTTTCTGGCTGCACACCATATGTATCATAAATGACATAAACTGTAAAAATTATAAATATTAAGATAAATATTTTTCCCTTATGTTTTTTAATTGTTTGTATATTGATCACCTCTATATATATTTACATACGATAAAAAAATAAAAATTCCTTTTTATTTAGGAACTTTTATTTTCTTATTTTTTGATTCTATACATATTCTTTGAACAATTGCGAGTGAACCGATTAATGATAAAACAAAACTACCACCATAGCTTAGGAATGGAAGTGGAACTCCAGTTAATGGAATAAGTCCAAACATACCACCTAAATTAATAAATATATGAATAAAGATATAACTAATTACACCAACACATATATATCTTCCTCTTAAACTTGCAGATTTAGCCCCAATAACAGCAATTCTATAAAGAACAACACCATATAAAACAAATATAAATACCGTTCTATAGACACCATATTCTTCAGCTATTATAGCAAATGCCGAATCGGTATGAGGTTCTGGAATATACGAATATTTCTGTTTACTTTTACCAATACCAAGTCCCCAGAGACCTCCATCGTTGATTGCTATATAACTATTACACACTTGATAGCCTCCATTTTCATAGTTCCCACAAGGATCTAAAAATGAAGTAAAACGACTTACACGAGCATCATTCAGTATATAACCTTGAACACTATACATAACTAAAAGTGCGAGTCCACCAAGTACAAGCATTAATATAAACGTTTTTATTTTATCAATCTTTAAAATAGGACTAGCCAAGAACATCATAAAGATTATAAATAATATAATTAATAATGTTCCAAAATCTTTTTGAAGAATTATAATAGCAGGAATAATCATAGCGACAAAAATCATTGTAGCAATTGTATCATAATGTTTTATGTTTAATGTTCTAAGCTTTCGATAATTCTTTTCAAACATAATAGCTAGTAAACATATAATAATCGGCTTTGAAAATTCACTTGGCTGTAATTTTATTACTTTTAAATCAATACAGTTTATAGAACCCGATCATCCTCAAAACGTCAATGCCCAAAGATTCAAAGCAATTACCACAACAAACAAGAATGGAACAACAACCTTATAATATTTAGTATCAGTTTTAATGATAATTGCCCCAGCAATTAATCCTATTATTATAAAAGCAAGCTGTCTATAAAAATAATAGTAAATAGACACATCGTAATTAACAACCGCAGCTCTCGATGAGGCGGTTACGATATTTAAAAGGCCAAAGATAAAAAGTGCTGCCGAGGCAATTAATAATGGTTTATCTAAATCTTTGAGAAGTTTTACTAATGATTGTGACTTCTGTTTCATAACTCGCCTCCTATCCTTATATAATCATAGCATATTCTCGCCTCTTTTACCATATTTGATTTTTAAAAATTAAAATTAGGTATTTTTAATATACGGTTTTTTACTTTGTCATAGACTATATTAGAATAGATAGGAGGTATTATATGTATTACTATGGTGGGTATCAAGGCTATGGCTGTGGCAACCCTTGTGGTGGATATGGCTATGGCGGAGGATACGGAACAGGTTATGGCGCAGCAATTGTACTAGTTCTATTTATTTTACTTGTAATAATTATCGGAGCTAGAGCTTGTGGTAATCACTAATTATAAAAAGACTGTGATGTAAATACATATACAGTCTTTTATTTTTACTCTACAATTTGAAATGGATTACCCTCACTTCCATCACCTGTTAATGTGATATCAGTGCCTAGATAGAGAACTGGGGAAACACCACGCGAATCGGGCGGACTGCAGTAGCTAAGGCTGCCGGCACCACTAAGATTGCCATCCACAAAGAAGACCAAATTAAAGCTACGGGCGTAAGGCGAAATTGTCCATAAATATCCGCCTGATGGTACAATGCCATACATCCAATTTGTGGTTAAACATGTTGTTCTATTTGTATTATTTAAACTAAAATTTTCACATTGCTCTGTATTATTATTAGCTCTTAAATATTCTGATGCAGTAATTAATCCAATACTTACACTTTGTGATTGCGTACCATTTTCATCCGCTATTTGTCCAGATAAATCACTATTTCCAGATGTTACTCCACCTGTACTCCATGTATGCGGCACTATCTTATCTTGATTTGTTGTTATTGTTGGTAAATATGTATCATTCAAATATGATTTGATATCTGATGTTTCCCAGGCATGATTATAGCCTGGAGCAAACGCTCTATTTCCAGTACTTTCATTTCGCATTATTTTAATTAAACCACTTGAATCTACACTTATTATTCTCCAAGTTTCATTATTGAAAGTTATATAATTATTTGGATTTGCTCCTTTATAGGTATATTTTCCATCTTCATATTCATCTTTATATAGGCCATCTCCTGAATCTACTACTGGCACATCTTGTCCACCAATAGTTGTAGTTTCTCCTCCAGGTCCTGGTCCTACACTTCCTCCTGCTTGTTCATAATCTAAGTCTACTTTTAAAGTACTATCTAAATCTTCTGGTTGACTTGTTACTTCTGGATTATATGTTACAGTTACTTGCATAATTGCAACTTCTCCTACATTTAAAGGATCTCCCTCGTTTACTCCAGAAGTTGTAAATAAGATTGCACTATTACTTGTATCTGTCTTTGTAAT
>CALVIJ010000080.1 GCA_944329505.1 uncultured Bacilli bacterium
TGAATTATTTTTTATAAAAAATAACTAAAATTTAACTACAAATTTTTTATAGATATTTAATCAATAAATTGTAATTTACTAAATTGGTAATTTTTAATTTGAAATTTTACAATAATAAAGTATATTTTATCGTTGATTGGGATACTATATAATGTAGTGCATATAAAATCCGTGGATTGACTTTAAATATAGTTTGTGCTACAATTTAGTTACTCAATGACCAAGTGTTATATGAGTCCTGGAGACGCAACTATCTATTAGTTGCGTTGTCCGTTATATTATATTTAAAAGCTTCTTAAAAATAATTAAGAAGCTTTTTTATATTCATTATATTCTTTTAATACTTTTTGTAAATATTTGGGTTCATCAATTAAGTATGAACTTATTATATACATATCACTTTTCTTTTTTTCAAGAATGATTATATAACTATATAAATCATTACTATATAATAACTTTGTTCTTTTTGTGTTTTTATATGGAGCAGTCCATATTTTAATCTTATTGCATTTTGTATCTTCACAATTAGGGCATTTTGAATAATTTTTTATCATAGGAACAATATAATTTATAAAATAAGCACGAGATTCTTTCATTCTTATTTTCATTCCTAATTTTTTTTGAGTTTTAGTGGTTAAATGAAAAAATCCTTGCATTCTATTATCTTCAAATGGGGTAGTAAATACTTTAATGTTCATTCCATTTATTTTTAAATCGCTATAATATATATTTTTTATGAAATAATCGTATAATTCATCATCTGTAGTAGTTTTAGGTAATGGACCATTAAATCCACATTTATTTTTAGTTTCTGTCATCTTTTGATTTCCAAATAAATATATTAAATTTAGTATTACTATAGGATGATGATATATCAAAATTATTTTGATATAATTTTTGAATTTCATGAATAATATTTAGTTTTATACTATTTGTTGATAGGTTTCTATAATAATATGATAATGCTCCAATTAAAATATCATTAATTTGTAATATTGGTGCTTCGTAAGATTTAATTGGTTGTATTTTTTTTATGGTTTTTTTATTAGTGTCAGACATTTTAATCCTTAAATAATTTAGTGTTATTTGATGATAATAGTATGAATGTGTGTCTTTTATATCAGGATATATATTATATGAATTACCAGGAATAATAATATATTTTAACATTTCATAGTATGCTTTGTGATAAAAATCATTTTCGGTTTGATTATATTTTTTGTGGTTTAATTTTGTTTTATCAATTACAATAACTCTAAATTTTAAATCATCGTTATTAAAAAAATAATTGATAATATCTAAATATAATTTTTCGGTTTTTTTGTCAACTTTATTCCATTTTAATTCTATTTTGTTTGATAAATTATAATTAGTTTTTAAATGATTTATATATTCATTAATTTTTTTAACTTTAAATTTTGGACAATAAACTGCTCCGATTAACATATATTTACTATTGTTGCTTACTAAATGACAACTTTCATCACAATAGATGTTGTATTCCATATTTTCCCTCCTTTTATAGATTTAGCTATTATTATATCATTAACAGTGATTAATTTGTTAATATTTTTAATTAATTTTTTTTAAAAAATTTACTAAAATATAACTACAAATTTTTTATAGATATTTAATATTCAGATTATGTAACTAGTATAATTATTATATTATGATGTTAAAAGTCTTTAAATATCAAGGCAAAATAAAAACTAGATACTTTTATCTAGTTAAATACATATGGTAGCGAGAGGGGGATTCGAACCCTCGACCCTACGGGTATGAACCGTATGCTCTAGCCAACTGAGCTATCTCGCCATGCAACAAGAACATTATAACAAATTAAAAATGTTCTTTCAATACTTTTTTTAAATTTTTAAAATGAAAAAAATATGATTGATTTTTAATGAAATAAGCTTTATAATATTTAGCCAGGTGATAGCATGAAGAAAAAATCTTTGAAAAAAATAAATCGTAATATTGAAGCAACCGAACAATTGATAGAAGAATATGAAAATAAAAAAGAAGAATTAAAGTTAAAGCCAGTTAAAAATTTACAAATATATTCTGGATTGATTATTGGTGAGTCAGCTGGTATAGCTATAATGAGTTCTAATTTATTAGATTTAGGGGTTATGGTTATTGGTGGTTTAGCTGGTGGAGCAATTGGTGCTTTAACTCCTTATATAATTAAACAAATTAAAATAGGTGAATTAGATTATCAAATATTTATGAATGGTTTAATTATGAAAGATTTGGAAAAAGAAAAGGCCGAAGTTAGTGGTAAAGTCAAAACACTTAATAAATAGTAATTTAAGCGGGTAAAATGTACCCGTTTTTTTGTTTTTTGTTAATAAATATATTGTCAAAACGGCTGGAAAATGTTATATTTTAGATGTATATTACAATGAATCAGGGGGAGGAATATATGGATAACGAAAATATACATAGTAGTAAGTTGTTAGATGTAGAAAAAATAAAAGTTGATAAAAAGGGAAGTAAAAAAATGACTGGATTAACTTCTATTGACAGGCCTTACGAAGCGGATGCTAATTTCTTTCAAAAGCATCCTATCATTCCAAATTTAAGTATATATGATGCTATCATAGCAATGAGTCTTCCATATAGAAAGGAAAACGCAATTACTTGCTATGATTTGACAGCAACTTATAATCAACTTATAAAAGATTCTAAGTTATTGTCTAAAGGGTTAAAAGAACTAGGCGTAAAAAGAGGAGAAATTATCACTTGTTCTATGCCTAATTTTTACCAAGCTGTTGTCACCTTTCTTGCAGCTAATCGTATTGGTGCTGTTGTTAGTTTTTTAAATTATGGTGCAGCAGAGGAAGAGATAAAGTATTATTTAAATTTTTTTGAATCTAAGGTTTTTGTTAATTATGATAAAAACAATGAATATAATCAACACATTAAAGAGGAAACAAATGTTGATTATATTATAACTTTAGATAAAGCAGATTTACAAAAATTAGGTTTTGCTCAAGATACTAATTATACTATTGGTAACACTGATCTTATTTCTTTTAAAGATATGAAATTAATTGGTGATTATTATAAGAGTTTTATAAATCCAATTGGTAGAAAGAAAGATGATGCCTTAATTTTGTTTACTAGTGGAACAACTGGTTTACCTAAGTCAGTTTTATTAACAAATGAAAATATTATTGCGTCAGGAACTTATCTTAAGAATTCAGCTAATATACCAGTTACACATGGTGAAAAGTGTTTAGTTTGTGTGCCATTCTGTTATCCCTATGGTTTCGCAACTTCAACATTGATGTCTCTTCTTTGTGGTAGACAAGCTATATTAGCTCCAGAATTGTCAGCTGATAATATCAATTATTTCTTAGGAAAAAATCCGAATATTATATTTGGAAGCCCCGCTTTGCTTGAGCTTGTTAGAAGAAATACAGAAGAAGATAGAGATTTATCTTCTGTTCATACCTTTATTTCTGGCGGTGATTTCTTAACTCCACAAAATGCAGAAATTGGAAGAGAATTTTTTGAGAACCATGGTTCAGCTGTTGTTATGTGTAATGGTTCTGGAAATGCAGAGACAAGTGCGAATAGTACAACAACTTATGGACTTCCTAATAAACCAGAAACGGTTGGTAGACCTTTAGTTGGAACAGATGCTATTATTTTGGATAAGGAAACCGGTGAAGAACTTAAGTATGGTGAAACAGGTTTATTCTGTGTAAGAGGAAAACATGTATTTAAAGGTTATTATAAAGAGCCTGAATTGACTGAGAAAGTATGGATTGAACACGATGGTAAGACATATTTCAATACTGAAGCTTTAGGTTATATGGATGAAGATGGTTATTTTACTTTAACTGGTCGTCAATCAAGATTTTACATTATTGCTGATTTAAATAAAGTTTATTGCGATAAAGTTCAAAGTATTGTAGGAACTGTCGAAGGTGTTGAAAACTGTGCAGTAGTTGAAATGCCTGATGATAAAAATCTTAAAGTAGGAAAAGCTTATATTGTCTTAAAAGAGGGAATGCCACGTGATGAGGTTACTGTTGAATACATTAAAAAATGTTTAGAAAAGCCATGTGTCATCAACCAAAAAGGAGATACTGTTCAATTAAAACCACATGAAATACCAGCTAGTTATGAATTTGTAGATTCTTTACCAAAAACAAAAGCCGACAAAGTCGATTATTTTACACTTGAACAAATGGCTAGAGAAGAAGCAATCGCTAATGGAACATATACTAGAGAACATCAAAAAACATTGACTAAATAAGGGGTGAAAAAATGAGTACTGGTAAATTTTTCTTATTTGAAGCGTTAGTTTATTTATTGTTACTTGTTGTTGTGTTTTTCAGCAAAAAAAGATTAAAAAGTTTAGAAAATAAAATATATTCTTATTTGATAATAATTGCGGTAATTGAACTTATTACAGAAATTATATTGGATTATGTTGGACCACTTTATCAAACAACACCATTATTAAGTTATGGAGTGGCTAAAATATATTTAATATTCTTGTTATTATGGGCTACTACTTTGTGTACATACGTTGTGACAATTGCTCTGCAGATGAAACGAAAAGACAAATTAATAAAAAAAGTTCATAATTTCTTTATTGCTTTCTTTATTGTTTTTGCAATAATTGACTTTTCGTTACCAATATCTTTCTATTATGAGGGCGATATAGCATACACTTATGGTAGTAGT
>CALVIJ010000081.1 GCA_944329505.1 uncultured Bacilli bacterium
TATTTCAACCCCATTCTACAATTTCAATATATCAAAAAAAGGAATCTTATTCAAATTCCTTAAATTGACGACATTGCCTCTAACTAGAGGTTTTTTCAATATATTGTTTAGAAACTTCGTCTAAATCTTTTAGCAATGAATTTATTTCTTCTTCAGTTTTTAATCTAGTTCCACTGGCATATATATGTCCACCACCACCGTGATTAGCAGCGACTTCGTTAATTATTGGTCCTCTTGATCTAATGGATACTCTATATGAACCTAAGTCTTTATCTTCAGTGGCGGTTACCCAAACTAACATTTCATTTATATGATTAAAACTGTTTATCATATTACCAGGAGTGGCAGCGTCAACATTATACTCTTTTAAAGTTTTATCATGAATTATTAAATACCCTACATTGTTTGCAGTTATTTGATAGTGTTCAGCCATGTAACCTTGAAATTTGATTTCTTTATAAGGTCTTAAATATAATTCATTATATATTTTAGTAATATCAATGTCAGTTTCTTCTAATAACTTGCTGACTAGTGCAAAGGTTTTAGAATTACTATAGGAAAACATGAATCTATTAGTGTCTGCGACTAAACCAATATACAATTTTTTCCCAGCTTCTTTAGTTACTTTTAGGCCTGTTTTAAAGGCTAGTTCTAAAACCATTTGTGAGGCACTTGATGCTTTATCATCAATCCACTCTAATTCACACATAGTTTCAACATATGGATGATGGTCTATTTTGATAGAATTTTTAATTCTTCTTGGATCTAATCCATCTACTCTTTTATGATCTGGAGTATCAGTTACTATTAATAAAGAATTGTCTATAGTCTCTGGCAATTTATCTAATTCTCCGATAAATCTAAATTTAGCAGCTGGACTACCAATAACATAAACTTGTTTGTCTGGAAAATTATCGACTATTATTTGTTTTAAACCTAATGAACTACCTAAAGCATCTGGGTCTGGTCCAACATGTCTAGCAATAATAATAGTATTTGCATTTTTTATTTTTTATAAATTTGTTTATATATATTGGGTTTAAATAAATTCATTTATATCACTTTCTTTCTTATATGATTATAACATATTTTAAAACATTTCAAAACTATACCTTTAAGGACATTTTTACAATTATGGGTAAAATTTACGAAAAGAATAAACAAGACAAAAAAAGAAACAAATGATATTTGTTTCTTTTTGGTATTTAAATTTATAAGATTATCATAGCACCCGTTAAAATTATGATATTAACAACAGCAATTGTTGCGACTACTTTAATAGCCCATTTGAACCAAGTTCCATATTCAACTTTTGCGAGTGCTAAACCTCCCATTATTGCTCCACAAGTTGGAGTAATTAAGTTTACAAGTCCATTTGCAGCAACAAATGTCATAATAGTTCCTTCTACACTGTAACCTAAGTTAGCAGCTAATGGTCCCATAATTGGAGTTGATAAAGTTGCTAAGCCTGAACTTGATGGAACTAATACCGATAGAACTACATGCAATATATAGTTTAATGGAGCAAAGATGACTTCTGGTACGTTTTGTAATAAGTTTGAAGCATTATAAATAATGTAGTTATCTAAATGAGTTGTTTGCATTAGAACACTTGCACCTCTAGCTATAGCAATAACTAGAACTACACTCATCATATCTTTTGTACCATTTACAAATGTTTCAACAAATTCATGTTCTTTATAACCATTGATAATCGCAATAATTATAGAAATGATTAAGAACCATAAAGCTGCTTCATAGAAATACCAACTACCTAGTGGTGTTCCTGTAAGCCAACCTGTGAATGATTCAAAAATATTAATACCAAATTCACCCCATGGAATAAATCCAACAATCATGACTATAAATGTTAAAGCAAAAACAATTAAAGTTAATTTTTGTTTACCTGTTAAGAATGCTTTTTCGTTTGTTTCCTTATTTTGGCCATAAGTTTCTTCCATGGCTTTTTGTTCTTGAAGTGATAAGAAGGTTGAGCCTTTTTCTTTTTGAACTTTTTTAGCGTAACGCATTACGAAGAAAATAGATATTCCTAAAGTGGTTAACCAAAGTAGTGCTCCTAAACCGATGATAATTCCTTGATTGACTTCGATACCGGCTGGTAAAGCACTAACGGCAGCTCCAACAGCAAACGGATTTATGGTTGAACCCAAAACTCCAGAACCTGCTCCAAGTAAAATTACTGAAGCTCCAACTAAGGTGTCCATACGAGCAGCTACCATAGTTGCAGCAAGTAATGCATAAAAGCCGACTGTTTCTTCAAGCATACCATAAGTAGTACCACCTAAAGAAAAGATAAACATCAAAATTGGAATTAAAATTGTTTCTCTACCTTTTAGTTTTTGAACTAGAACTTTAATTCCAGTTTCTAAGGCTCCTGTTTTTGTAACAACGGCTAAGAAGCCACCTAGTATGATAACGAATATACATACATCAATAGCATTTTCGAAGCCTAATATTGGCGACATTAAGATATCTGATAATTTAGCTCTAACAACTCCACTACCGTTAACAATAGTGTCACCGTTAAACTGAGCGATTGGTAAAATATATGAAAGAATTCCTAGTGCAAATATTAAAATTAAAATTATTGAAAAAGCTGATAACATTACTTTATTTTTCTTTGTTTTGGTTTCTGTCATTTTTATCCCTCCTTAATAACAGTCCCAGCTTTTCCGTTTAAAGCAGCATAAGCATTGTCTAATGAGGCGATAATAGCTGTGCCATGGTGCTTTTCGGCAAAATCTAGGCACGCTTCAACTTTTGGAAGCATACTTCCTTGGGCAAATTGCCCTTCTTCAATATATTTTCGTGCTTCACTTGTTGTCATTTTATCTAATGAAATTTCATTTTCTTTACCATAGTTTAAACAAACTTTGTCAACCGCTGTTAGAATTAATAAAATATCAGCATCTATTCTACTTGCAAGTAATGCTGCGGATTTATCTTTGTCAATTACAGCATCAATACCTTCTAGTCCCTTTTCTTCGTCATAGATGACAGGAATACCACCTCCACCTACAGTGATTACCATATAGCCATCATTATTTAATCTTTTAATGACTTCTTCTTCAATTATTTTTTGAGGAATTGGTGAAGGAACGACTCTTCGATATCCTCTACCAGCATCCTCAATAAATTTATATCCTTTATCTTTAGCAATTGCATTAGCTTCATCTTCAGTATAAAATTTACCAATTGGTTTAGTTGGATTAGCAAAAGCTTTATCATTTTTGTCTACTAATGTTTGTGTGATAACAGTTAAACATGTTTTAGGTATATGTTTTTTATTTAATTCATCTTGAATTGTTTGCTGAAGCTGATAGCCAATATAACCTTGGCTCATACTCCCACATTCGGGAAATGGCATTGTCTCCATACTATTGAAGATTTGTCCTACTTGAGGACCATTACCATGGGTAATAATAATATTATGATCTTTAATTAAATCAACTAAAACAGGAGCAATCAATTCTATTTTATCATGTTGCTCTTTAGCATTATTACCTAAGGCATTACCACCTAAAGCAACAACAATTTTACTCATTATTGTCCTTCATAGTCGCATACATAATAGCTTTAATTGTATGCATACGGTTTTCAGCTTCATCAAAAACTTTAGATTTGTTAGATTCGAAAACTTCGTTAGTTACTTCCATTTCTGTTAAACCAAATTTTTGATTTATATCTTTACCTATTGTTGTTTTTAAATCATGGAATGATGGTAAACAATGCATGAAAATAACATTAGGGTTAGCATTGTCAAAAACTTCGTTAGTTACTTGGTATGGTTTTAATAATTTTATTCTTTCTGCCCATACTTCATCTGGCTCACCCATAGATACCCAAACATCAGTGTAAATAACATCGACATTTTTAGTACCTTCAGTAACATCTTCAGTAAAGTTTAATTTACTACCAGTTTCTTTGGCAATTTTTTGACATACACTAATTAGTTCTTCATTTGGCCATAGTTCTTTAGGAGCACAACATGTAAAGTTGATTCCCATTTTAGCAGATGCGACCATTAATGAATTACCAACGTTGTTTCGAGCATCACCCATGAAAACAAAATTTATTCCTTCTAAGTGTCCAAAGTTTTCTTCGATAGTTAATAAATCTGCTAACATTTGAGTAGGATGGAATTCAGTAGTAAGTCCATTCCAAACTGGTACTCCAGCATACTCTCCTAAAGTTTCAACAATTTTTTGGTCAAAGCCACGGTATTCAATACCATCATACATTCTTCCTAATACTCTAGCAGTATCTTCAATGCTTTCTTTTTTTCCCATTTGCGAGCTTCCTGGATCTAGATATGTAACTCCCATACCTAAGTCGTAACCGGCCACTTCAAATGCACATCTTGTTCTAGTTGATGTTTTTTCAAAAAGTAAAACAATGTTTTTTCCATCTAGATAACGATGGGGAATGCCTTGTTTCTTTTTTTCTTTGAAGTCTTTAGATAAATCTAATAAGTATCTAATTTCTTCTTTTGAATAATCTAATAGTTTTAAAAAGTTTCTTCCTTGTAAATTCATGTTATGTTCCTTTCTTATTTTTCTCTAACTAATGGCATACTCATACATCTTGGGCCACCACGACCTCTTGAAAGTTCGGCACTACTCATTTCAATTACTTTAAGGTCATATTCTTTTAATTCTCTATTGGTTTCTGTTTTTTTATT
>CALVIJ010000082.1 GCA_944329505.1 uncultured Bacilli bacterium
CCCAGTATTACAGGTATTTTAAATAGAAGTCAAAATAGATTAAACGACGAACAAGAAACAGCTATATTGAATGCGGCTAAGGAGTGGGGAGTAAGTAATTTAATCGAAAGTAATGGTAAGCTTTATTATGAAGGCGAAGAGAAAACATATGTAACAATTGAAGAATTACAAAATTCTGGATTTTTAGAGGATAAATCTATTCAAGATATGACTAATAGAAAAAAACTTGCTTTAGATACTAAGGTGTGTATTAGTTATAAAAATAATCAATATGTGTACAAATTTAATGGAGAGTGTTAAGATGAAAAAGGGATTTACTTTAATTGAATTACTTGTCGTTATTGCATTACTCGGAGTTATCGCTGTTTTAGTTACGACTTCGGTTATTGGAATTATGAATAGATCAAGAAATTCACTTTCTGAATCACAAATAAGTACATTAGAAAATGCTGCAGAACAATGGGGAACAATTAATGCTGATAAGATGCCTCTCGATGATTCTGTCTATGAACTCGATATTCAAACTTTAGCTGATGAGGGTTATATAGATAGTGCAGATTTGGAGAATCCACGTAATGGTTCACAATTGTGTGGGGTAGTGGAAATAAGTTATGATACGTCTAAAAATCAGTATAGATATAATTTTGTAGAAAAGGATTGCTAATTTATTAGCACTTTTTTGTTATAAAAAACTTTTTGTGACATATTTTTTAATAGGGGCGGTGTTATGAAAAAAACATTATTAATGATACTGATTTTTTTAACTTTATTTACTTCGTTAGGAATTAGTTCTGTAAGAGCGGATGATGTCAAATTAGCTGAAAGTGCTAAATCGGCTATTTTAATTGAAGCTAGTACAGGACAAATATTGTTTGAGAAGAATGCGGATGAGAAATTACATCCAGCTAGTATGACTAAAATGATGAGTATGCTTTTGATTGTCGAAGCGATTGAAGATGGAGTTATTGAATGGAATCAGATTGTACAAGTGAGTGAAAATGCTTCTAGTATGGGGGGAAGTCAGATTTTATTAGAAACTGGCGAAAAAATGAGTGTTCGTGATTTGTTTAAAGGAGTAGCTATTGCTTCTGGAAATGATGCAGTGGTCGCACTCGCTGAAACAGTAGCTGGAAGTGTAAATAATTTTGTTAGTATGATGAATAAAAGAGCTAAGGAGCTAGGTTTAACTAATACTAATTTTAAAAACCCTCATGGACTAGATGATGCTAATCACTATTCGAGCAGTAGAGATATGTCAATTATTGCAAGGGAACTTGTTAAACATGAAGAGGTGCTTGAGTATACAAAAATTTATGAAGATTATTTAAGAGAGGATACTGATAGAAAAATATGGCTTGTTAATACGAATCGTTTAGTTAGATTTTATGATGGTGTGGATGGTCTTAAAACGGGTTATACAGAAGAAGCCGGTTATTGTATGACGGCGACGGCTGAAAAAGATGGGATGCGTATTATTGCTGTGGTTATGGGTGAAGAGACGAGTAAAATACGAAATCAAGAAGTTAGTGAAATGTTGGACTATGCTTTCGCACAATACAAAGTTATAAATTTACTTAAAAATAAAAATTTTCTTGGTAAATATCGAGTTGAAAATGGAATGGAAGAATATGTTCGAGTTGTACCTGATGGAGAAGCGACGATTGTTAAGAAAAAAGGTGATAAGGATGGGGATATTAGTTATGATGTGAAACTTTCTTCTTTAAAAGCCCCAGTTAAGATTGGCGATAATGTTGGAACTTTAACGATTAAAGAGGATGGTAATAATGTAAAGACATTAAAACTAACGGTGGCTAAAGATGTTGAGCGGGCTAATTTTATAAATTTATTTTTAAGAAACGTTAAAGATATGATAATAGGCAATATGAGTTTAAATTAACTTATATTGTTTTTGTTTTTAAAAATGTGTAAAGTGTTGATGATAAAGAGGTAATTGTGATATTATTATATTAGAATTTTTAAAGGAGGTATGACTATGGAAGAATATTTACCAGATATTTATCAGAAGAGTATTTATACAATCGATTATTCTAAATTACTTAATAGAGGAATAAAATGTATATTATTTGACTTAGATAATACAATAGTCTCTCCTTTTAGTAGTGAGGCACCTAAAAAAGCTAAAGAGTTGTTTACAGGTTTAAAACAGAAAGGATTTAAAATTGTTATTTTTACTAATAGTCCAAAAATAAGATTAAAAGGGTTTAAGAATTTTTTTGGAGTTGATGGAGTGTCTAGTGCTTGTAAACCCTTTACTGGTAAGTTACGTAGGTTACTTAAAGAATATGGCTATGCGGTTAATGAGGTAGCTATTATTGGTGATCAATTAATGACGGATATTAAGGTCGGTAATAAAGTTGGAATTACAACAATTTTAGTTAATCCAGTTAGTGAGAAAGATTTTATTTTTACTAAAATCCATAGATTTTCAGAACGAAGAAAAATGAAAAAATTAAAAGATCATGATTTATTTTGGCAAGGAAGATATTATGACTAAGTGTATAGGTTGTGGAGCAAAACTTCAGGATAAATTTCCTGATAAAGAAGGTTATACAAAAGATTTAAATAATAAATTTTGTATGCGATGTTTTAATATTACACATTATAATCAATATTTAAAAGTTGAAGATAAAGATTATAGTAAAATTGTTGAAAAGATAGATGCTAAAGGAGATTTAGTATTATTAGTTACTGATTTTTTAAATTTATACAATTTAGATGAGTTAGATTTACATAGTCCAGTTATTTTAGTTATTACAAAGGCTGATATATTGCCAAGAAGTGTCAATAAAGAACATTTACTTAAGAATATAAAATGTAAATTAGATGTTGTGGATAAAGTTATAGTGTCGAGTAAAAATAATCTAAACTTCGATTTACTATATAGTAAAATTTTAAAGTATAAAAAAAGCAAAAATGTATATGTGGTTGGGTATACGAATGCTGGTAAGTCAACTCTTGTAAACAAAATGGTGAAAAATTATGGAACTGGAACTAGCGAGATTACTACTAGTAATTTACCGTCGACTACTTTGGATTTAATTTATATAGAGGTTGATGAAAACCTTACTTTGATTGATACTCCAGGACTTTTAGATGATGGTAGTATGGTTTTATTAGCGTCCAGTGAGGTTTTAAAGAAAATCACTCCTAAGAAGGAAATCAGACCAATTATTTATCAGATTAAACAAAAACAGTCATTATTAATTGAAGATTTTATGAGACTCGATTTGGAAAATACAAATATAATTTGTTATATGTCTAATAATTTGGAATTTAGACGAGTTTATAAAGATAAAGAGTGTTCATTAGTAAGGTATAGTTTGGATATAAAAACCAATCAAGATTTGGTAATTAAAGGCCTTGGCTTTATTACGTTTAAAAAAGAGTGTAAAGTTACTTTATGGCTTTTAGAAAGTACTAAATATTTAATCAGAGATTCAATTATCTGATTTTTTCTTTTATTAATTTTTATTTTGTGATAGAATTAAAATAGGGTGATAATATGTTAGGCACAATAATCGGAATTGAAGAAGATACAGTTTTACTTAAACTTGCTATTAATTTAAATGAGTTTCAAAGTTTAGTTAATTTACACGTAGTGATGGAAGATGGGGACAAATTATTAGTTGGAGAAATTGTCGATATTAAAGATGGTATAGCTTATGTTAATTTAATGGGAGAGTTTATCAATAATGAGTTTGTCTTTGGTGTTATTAGAAAACCATCTTTTGGAGCTAAGGTTAAATTAATTTCTAAGGAAAAGATTCCTATGATTATAAGTGTAGCTGATTATAAGGAAAGAGAAGATGTATATATTGGAGAGAGTCCAGTATATCCTGGAGTGAAGATTGGCTTTGATATCAATTCATTTTTTACTAATCATTTCGCTATTTTTGGATCTACTGGAAGTGGTAAGTCATGGGGAGTAGCTAGACTTTTACAGAGTATTTTTGATAAGAAGACCACAGTTCCATATAGAGCTAGTATATTTATATTTGATGCTTATGGTGAATATCATAGTGCCTTTAAGGATATAAGTAAAAAGATTCCAGAGATTAGTTTTAAGGCTTATACAACAAATGTCAAGATTAGTGATACAGAGGTTTTAAAGATTCCTTTATGGTTACTTACAGTTGATGATATTGCATTACTTTTAAATGCTGAATCACCAACACAGTTACCTATAATTGAAAAGGCTTTGAAGTTAGTTGGACTTTTTGTTAGAGATGAAGCAGAAGTAATTAAACAGAAAAATGATATTATTGCAAGAGCAATTTTAGATATATTATCAAGTGGTAAAAATGCAGCTCAGATTCGCGATCAAATTTTTTCAATACTTTCATATTATCATACTAAAGATTTGAATTTAGAAACGCAAATTTATCAACCAGGATATGTTAGAAGCTTAAAACAATGCTTGATTATTGATGCATCTGGAAAGCTTAGAGAAATGGAATTACTTACTAATTTTATGCAGTCATTTTTAGATGATAGCATAGAACTTTCAATGCCAGATGGTTCATTTAAGTATGGACTTGAAGATTTAAAAATGGCTTTGGATTTTGCTTTGCTTTCTGAGGGGGCACTTAATAGTAATAAAGTTTATGATGAGAATAATGTTTTAAAAGTGCGCTTACATACTTTATTAAATGGTGCTTATGCACGATATTTTGAGTGTG
>CALVIJ010000083.1 GCA_944329505.1 uncultured Bacilli bacterium
AAAACCTAGTGTTTTCATTAGATAAATTGCTTCTGATCTTGTATAACCTGTTAAGTCTGGCATTGTTCCTTGACTTCCATTAGTTATCAGGAATACTCTATCATAAGATAAAACTGTTTCGCCTTTGCTTGGATATTGGTTTATGATTTTATCACCGTTACCAATAACGGTAACTTTAATATTATTACTCTCCATAATTGATTTAACATCGGTAACTTTTTTGTTGATATAAGAGTCTAATGTTAATGAAGTAACACTACTGTTATTTTCACTTACTTCTTCAAACATATTTTTATATTTAGCTATATTTTGCATTAAATTATTTATCGATGTACTTAAAGTACTTGAAGAGCCAACGTTTGGTTGTTTAATGGCGGCATATATAATGATTTCTGGATCATCTTTTGGATACATTCCAGCAAATGAGTAAATGTAGTCATTTGACCCTTTTAAATATCCACCTGATTTAGAATCGTAGATTTGTGACGTTCCTGTTTTACCAATAACATCAAAGCCATCTATTTTATATTTTCTTCCGGTAGCTTGTGGATCATCACTATTAACAACATCATACATAAGATCTTTAATTTTATCTATAGTTGTCTGTTTAACTAATTTAGCACTTTTCTCTACTTTTCTTTTATAAGTTGTTTCACCGGTGTTTGGATCTACTATTTTAGAAACTATATGAGGTGTTAATTCTTGTCCATCGTTAGCTATCATCGATAATGCTTTTAGGTGCTGGACAGCTGTTGTGGTGATACCTTGACCAAAAGCAGCATTGGCAACTTCAACTGGATATTGGAAACCTAAGTTTCCTGATAATTCTCTAGATAGATCTATACCAGTTGATGTTCCAAATCCATATTTTTTGAAACAGTCTTTCATTTCATCTCTATCAATAAAATGATTAATCATTGTACTTACTCCAACGTTTGATGAATATTCAAAACCTTTATCATAAGTAATTGTTCCCCATCCTGTGTTATTCCAGTCTCTGATTACAGCATCAGCAACTTCAATACTACCAGATTTAAAGGTTTCTTCACCATTATATGTTCCTTTATCTATAGCACACATATAAGTATATATTTTCATTGTTGAACCAGGTTCAAAGGCATTTGATACTAATGGGTTTTCATAACTAGTAATATTACGTAAGTTAGGATTAAATGATGGAGTTGAAGCACTTGCTAATATATCTCCTGTTTTAGCATCCATAACAGCAATCATTGTCCATTCTGGTTCATATTCACTTTGCATATTTTGAACTTCTGTTTCAGCAAATCTTTGAATACTTGAATCTAGGGTTAAATAAATATCTTTACCATCTAAGGCATCGATACGTTCTTCTTTTGTGTCAGGTATTTTATAACCGAAACGGTCTTGCTGATACATTAAATAACCATCGGTTCCTTTTAAATCCTTATCGAATTTAGCTTCAATTCCTAGTTCTCCGTCGATAGAAGTCACTGTGTTTCCATTTTTGTCAATAATTTCATTTGTTTTGGCATAACCTAAAATATAAGATGCGAAGTCTCCATTTGGATAATATCTTTGATAACTTTCTTCAAAGTCAATACCCGGTAAGTTTAACTTTTCTATTTCACCTTTTTTTAATTCAGTAAGGTTTTTTCCAGCACTACCAAATTCGATTTGGTATTTTCCATCTTCTTTACCTTTTTGTAATCTCTCTTTTATATCGGCTTCATCTGTTTCTAAAACTGGAGCAAGGGCTTTTGCGGTAGCATCTATATCTTCAACGTGATTTGTTTGGGTTTCAGTACTTCTACTTTCATCTAGATAAGCAATTAATGTATATGAAGTAACATTTTGAGCGAGAACATTACCACTCATATCATAAATTGTCCCTCTTTTGGCTTTTAAGACTTTGGATACTGTATTACGATTAGCGGCAAAGACTTCCATGTTTCTTCCGTTAATAGTTGGTGATAGTGCGAGATAGCAATAGCGACCAAATAATACTAATAGTAAAAACAAAAAAACAAGAAATATTTTTCTTGGGGTTTTCCATTCTACGTTTTTTTGCTTTCTTTTGGCCATTTAATCACCACCCTATTTATCGATAACAATTATATTGTCATTATTATAAGCTAGTCCCATTTCTTTGACGACTTTTTGAACGTTTTCAAATGATGTTAATTCATTTACTTGCATAGTTAAACTTTCATTGGTTTTTTGTTGTTCTTCAATATTATATCTCTTTTCTTCGATACTCATTTTCATCTCACCGATTGAAGCTCCACAAAATATTTTTAAACCGAGCATTAAAAAGAAGGCGATTGTGGCATAAAAATATAATAATCTTTCACCTTTGGTTATTCTTGCTTTGTTTTTCTTTTTTGCCATATTATCAGCTCCTTTCTATTACTCTTAATCTTGCACTTCTAGAACGATTATTCTTTTCTATTTCTTCGGCTTTTGGTTTAATGTTGGCAATTACTTTGAATTTTGGTTTGTATTCATCAGGGATAATTGGTAAGTTTTGTAGTTCTTTTGGAATACTACTTACTTCATTAAATACATGTTTACAGATTCTATCTTCTAAAGAGTGGAAAGTAATTACACAAATTCTGCCACCGACATTTATTAAATCTAAAGCATCTTTTAAGGTTTTTTCAAAGACATTTAATTCATCATTTACTTCAATTCTAATAGCTTGAAAAACCTTTCTTGCGGGATGACCTTGTCTACGATATTTTTCGGGAACATTTTCTTTGATTATTTCAGCTAATTCTAAAGTTGTTTTAATAGGATTGTTTTCTCTTGTTTTAACTATTCCTTTAGCAATACTGCTTGCATATTTTTCTTCACCATAAACTTTAAAAATTTTGGTTAATTCTTCTAGAGAATAAGTGTTTACAACATCGTAAGCACTTAACTCTTGATCTTGATTCATACGCATATCTAATAGGCCATCTTTGTGAAAACTAAAACCTCTTTCTGCTTCATCTAACTGAGGTGATGAAACACCCAAATCAAATAAAATTCCATCAACTTTATCTACTCTTTTTGTTATTTCTTCTTTTAAATTAACAAAGTTTGTATTAATTATTTCATAATTATCTCTAACTGCTTTTAATTTTTTTTCAGCTTCTTTTATCGCTTCTTTATCTTGATCAAAAGCATAAAGATAACCGTTTGGTATTTGTTTTAGGATGTGTGAGCTATGTCCACCATAGCCTAAAGTACAATCTACGATGATGCTTTTGTCATTTAAATTTAAGTAATTAATACTTTCGGTTAGTAGAACACTCTCATGCATGCTTTTCCTCCTAATTCAAATTTTGTGAAAATAAGTTGTCAGCCATTTCGGAGAAATTATTTTCATTATCTTCAATGAATTTATTCCATCTATCACTACTCCATATTTCCAATCTATCACCAACGCCAATCACAATAGTGTCTTTAGATAAGTCAGCATACTTGATAAGTGGAGAGGAAATATTAATTCTTCCTTGTTTATCAAAGTTTTGTGGGGTTGCACCTGATAAGAAAAATCTCATAAAGTTTCTGGCTTCTTTGACATTAGGAAGTTCTTGATAATGGTTAATGATTTTTTTCCAAGTTTCTTTTTTATAGACAAATAAACACCCATCTAGGCCACGAGTTACAATGAAATTATCACCTAACTCATATCTTATTTTAGCAGGTATAGTCAAACGTCCTTTTTCATCAATCTTTTGATGGTATTCACCCATGAACATTTTTATCACCCACTTTTCCCCACTTATTTTCACTTTATACCACCATTTTACTATGTGGGCGTCCTAAAGTAAAGTGTTTTTTTATTTTTTCTTTGTTTTTTTCATGTCGTTTTACAGTTAATTTGGGCTGATGTTAAAAAAATACCGTGAAAAATTTTTCACGATATTTTTATTATATTTGGAGTCTTTTAAAGTATAATTGACATTTATAGTCATTTTTTGAATTTGGACTACTTTAAACATTGACAATACTTTTCTTATACTCCTCTATTTGTATACGAATAAGTCATTCCTGTTAAGCTAACATCATCGACGTTACAAGAGTTATATGTGGTACTTGCATTATATAATCTTTGAATAGCTATATAATAATTTCCACTATAACTTTCAATATTCAATTTTATTAGATCTCTATCATAATAACCATTCATAGGATTTTTTGTCACCTTTGAAGCGACACCATGTACCCACGTAGATCTACTTGTTACAATTCCTAACCACATTGTCGTTTTTGTGTTATCTGTACACCATGCATCCATACTTAAAGCACTATAGTCTGTTACATCAATTGTCGATGTTGTAGCAACTTGCAATCTCGAAATTGTTCCAGTTTTATTTGATAAGACTAAATAATAACGAAATCCACTACTATCAGCACTATTTCCATAGTTTGTAAAAGTGCCACCAACATCTACCCGTGCTTGACTAAATGTTGGATTAGCTGGAACTCTATTTACGTGAATTATTGTTCTATCATTCTTCTTCCATGTAGGATAAATCGTAAGATTGCTGTTACACTCACTCATGTTAAAGGTCTTTCCAGTTATTGTCTTTGTTGTCCCATCTTCACATA